>CAYOAJ010000094.1:0-7726 GCA_964401895.1 uncultured Herbinix sp. | reverse complement strand
GAAAAAATATTAAAAATAAAGTGTCTAGAAAGAGTTGTAGTGCATCTTTCTAGACACTTTCTAATATTAATAATTTTTACACATCTCCACAAAGTTCCTTATAGCCTCTGCATCCTTTTCTTTTTCTCCAGGTCTTGTAATAAACTGAATTCCATATATGTCTTTATCTGGATTCTCCATAGCTCCAAAAGGCCTATCGTCTCCAGATTTTACTTCTTGTCCATTTGCTAGTACCTTAAAGCCTTCCGGTAGTTTTGATACTGCAGCATCAAATCCTAGGTCAACTGTTCTTTCCTTATCTCCATCTTTGAAGATTCCCTTGTCCGTATTATGAAATGTAAGTTTTGATGGGGTTGGTTCATATACATATCCAACTGCTTTTACTGTACCACCTAACTCATTGATAATAACCTGCATTCCACGTCCTAGCCCTAGTATAGGCATATCCAAGTTCAAGATTTGTCCGTCAAAGGCTTCTAGGTCGTCCTCCATCTTTGTGGTGTAGCCACCAGACATGATTATTCCAATTACATTTTCTTGTGAACTAATCTGGTCTGCTGTGGTCTTATAAGGCATAAGCTTAGCCTTGATACCTTGCTCCTCTATCACCTTTATTAGGTCTTGGTTATAGTCGTTTCCAAAGTCTAGTATGATTATTTGTTCCATCTTTATCATCTCCTAAATAAAATTTAACTTCATTAGTTACATCTATTATAGCAGATATTGAAGATATAATTGGAGTAAAGAATTATTTGCTTTAAAAACTTGACGAGAAAAGGATAGAATGTTTTAATTTATACAGCGGAATGAAAGGAGTATATTTACAGATGATGAACAATAATTTTATAAAAAAAATAAATATTGATTGGCAGGAGATTAGTGATAATTCTTACCTTAAAGAAATTTCTTCGATTAGCAAACTAGAAGAATATAGGGATTTTACCCCTAAGGAAATTTTTTATGAGCGATATGGGGGAAAATCTCTCCATGAACAATCCCATGGAGAGAGCTTTTTATCTTTCTTTCAAGCAAATGCAAGGGAAGGATTATATATAATGGACGAGCCAGAAGCTGCACTTTCCCCCCAAAGCCAGTTGGTTTTATTTATCCAGATTGCAAAGATGGCAAAGGCAGGTTCTCAATTTATAATAGCAAGCCATTCTCCCATTTTATTAGCAATTCCAGATGCAAAGATATATTCTTTTGATAATAAAGAAATCAGTCTGTGTGAATATGAAGACACAGAATCTTATAAAGTCATGAAGTTGTTTATAAATGATAGGGAGTTTTTTATTAAAAGACTTTTAGATGAAAGTCTTGAATAAATTTTTCATGGTATTTAGGTCCAATTCATTTAAATTATTAATGATTAAATCAGCATCAGATAAATCCTGATTGCCATGGTCAATATCCTTTAGACCAACACAAATCATTCCAGCGTCCTTTGCAGCCTTAACTCCGTTAGCTGCATCTTCAATAACTAGGCAATCCTCTGGCTTAACATTCATCTTTTTAGCAGCAGTTAAGAAAATCTCTGGATCTGGCTTACCCTTTTCTACTTCCTCACCGCTTATAACAAATGTCATATACTTGCTTAAATCAAATCTATCAATAATCATATCAACGATTTTTCTGTTATTAGATGAAGCCACAGCCATTGGATAACCTTCATCATATAGAGATGAAACTAGCGGTCTAAAATTGTCCATTAATTGAACTTCATCAAACCTTTCAATAAACATATCTTTTTTTATCTCAACTATTTCATCTACAGAAAGCTTAAAATCAAACATGTCTTTTAATTTACTCCACATAGCATAATCTGTGGTTCCAACTAATTTCTCATGTAATTCATCATCAAGTTTTCCCCCTAGTTTTTCAGCAAGTTCCTTTTCCACTTCAACATGTAGAGGTTCACTATCAATAATTACGCCATCCATATCAAAAATTATTGCTTTCAACATATCTCTCCTTTAGATTATTATCGTTAACTACTTACACTAAATAATATATCATTATTGAAGACTAGTCAAAAAGACATTTTTATTAAAAGATAATAAGGTGAAAGTATAGAATAATCCATTGTTATCAAATGATTGCTAATGATATATTTAGAATACAAACAAAAAGATGGAGGAAAACAATGCCTGGAGATAATGACGTAACAAAAGAAAGCCTTCTAATCTATACTAGACAAGCAGTGGAAGAGGAATATTCGTCCTATCTAGCATATAGTGCTCATCTAGCCTATAGCAGGGACGGGAGAACCTATCAACCATTAAATCAAAACTATGGAGTTTTATTTGCTAGATCAACAATCGCAAAAGATAATACTATTAATGCAAAGGGATTAAAGAAGCCCTACTTGTTCTATACAGCTGATGGAAGTTTTGCTGTTCTTGCAATTAGAGTCAATGCAGACGGCTGTGATGATGAGGAGAGTAAGGGGAAAGTACTCTTATGGACTTCCCAAGATCTTAAGCACTTCCAAGAGATAGGCCTAGTAGATCTGAATAAGAGTGAATATGTAAAGGAAGTTACCTGTGAATATAATTCACAAGCAGGAGTATATATTATTAATTGGAAGGGGGCTACTGGTAAGACCTATAAGAACACCTTATCTAACTTGGATGATATAGATGGAGTATCAGATCCTGAAGTAGGTAATGCGATTTCACAGACTTTAGTATCAAATCCACCAGAAGGAGCCGTTCAAGGGAATGTTCTTTCTATAGAAAGCGATTTCGCCAAAGACTTACTTATGAAGTGGTTACCCCTTGAGAATATAGAGATAAGGGTTCCAGATGAAATTAAGGCATCTTCTGTGGATGAAGTAGATAAGGTTACAGCAAAAGCTATTTATATAGATGGTTCTACAGCGGTTAAGCAGGTGTTATGGAATACAGATAATGTTGATTTTTCAAAAGAAGGAAGCTATGAGATTAAAGGGACTGTTAGCCAAGACATATATCCCTTCCCCTTAGCTGTAGGATATGCAGACCCAGATATTATCCTATGGAAGGATAAATATTATTATATTGCAACAAATGATAATACCAATGGTATAGGCTTATATGTTAGGGAATCAGATACAGTAGCTGGATTATTTGAGCAAGGGGTAAATGAACACCTAATATTAGATGTAGATGAGTCTATAGGCTTGGTACAAACTTTCTGGGCACCAGAGTTCCATATTATTGGAGAAGACTTGTATATACTCTTCGCATTTAGTGGAAAGGCATGGGGACCTCAGTCTTATCTTATGAAGTTAAAAAAGGATGGAAGCATCACCGATCCCCATAGCTGGGATCAGCCTGTTAGGGTGATGAAAAAGGATGGTTCTTATCTTGCAAATAGTGGAATCACTCTAGATATGACTTATTTTGAGGTTTGCGGAGTATCTTATCTTATGTGGTCATATCGTATATGGAATCCAGAAGATTCAGGCTCCATGCTTTACATTGCAACTATTAACCCGGACAAACCCTGGTTGCTAACAAGTGATCCTGTATTACTGTCGAGACCATTATATGGATGGGAAAATCATGAAGGTACTATTAATAATGAAGGTGCCTATGCCTTAGTTACGGAAGAATACGTCTATATTACTTATTCAGGCGGGGCGGCCGGTGGTTATTCCTACGTACTTGGTCTTTTAAGAGCCAAAAAAGGTGATGATTTATTAGACACAAAGAATTGGATAAAAAATAATGCTCCTGTATTATCTTATTATTCTATGGAAGGCATCTATGGTCCAGGTCATAATACTTTCTTCCAGGATCCTCATGGAAATCATATGATTGCTTACCACGCACAGGAAGCCATGAAAGACAGCCCAAGATGTACTGCAATTCACCGTGTACATTTTAATAAAGATGACATTCCTGTATTTGATATGTCCCCCAAGCGGGATCTAAATCAGGAACTTGTTCAAGTGAGTTCAAAAGTTATTGTTCAAGCATAAATTAACTATAAACTAACTATAAATCAACTTAAACTACAAGGAGGAATTGACTTATGTTAATAAAGAATATGCCTACTGTTCCCCATCCTAAGGCTGAAATTTACTACGCTAGTGATGCCCAATTGTCTGGTGGTGCCAAGGTAGAGATAGGTAATAGAGGTTATACGGGAAATGGATATGTAAGTGGATATTACGATAGTTCTACCGCCTGTACAACATTTACTGTGGAAGTTCCTGAAGATGGAGAATACTTTATCTCTTTAAGATATGCAGCAGGGGCAGCAGGGAATTGGAGTACAGATAGGGTTGTAGGCTTATCAATCAATGGGATGGACAAGCAGGATGTTCCATTTAAGAGTATAAGTCCTAATTGGGATGTATGGTTAGAGAATGTTCAAAAGATAAGCTTAAAGGCTGGTAAAAACACTATTGCTTATATGTCTATTACAGAAAATGATAATTCGGATTGTATTAATCTTGATAAGCTCTCTGTTTGGCCCTTTCATGAGAATCCATCCATAGATGGAATAGCATTTGAAAGGAGTAATTATAGTGTAAGTGAGAAGTACCCTATAGAAACTGAAGTTTATGAAATTGACTCCAATGGTATGCGAAAACAGATTAAGTCTGGAGTTAGCTATAAGTCATCGGATACATCAGTTGCTACAGTAGATAAGACAACTGGGGAAGTGACTGGTGTTAGTGCAGGGACTGCAACTATTATAGCTAAAAGCGCAGATTTTACCGGGGAGACAAAGGTTACAGTCCTAAAAAACCCTACAATAACCGTGGACTGCAATGATAAAAGCCGGCCAGTAGACCCAAGTACATTTGGATATATTCTTACTCCTAATTATGATGTGCCAGATAGTAGGATGACCCTATTAGGGCCTCTTCTTAACAGGGAAACTGTGCCAGTGCAAACCTTTCAAGCTATTGGAGACTTAGATGGTTCCTATTATGCTTATGAAGATTCTATTCTTCAGCGTTACTATGAGGCCTATAAGAGGGTAGAATCAGTTGGCTACAAGTGGTATATGCTACTTGGAATGAATCCATCATGGGCTACTTCAAGTGGGTCACCTATAGAAACCTTTGAGAATAAGGAAACAAAAAATGAAGAGCAGCAAGCACGCTTTAAGCAGTATATAAAGGATGTCCTCCAGTACTTTAAGGATCACGATGTGGTACCGGATTTTGCAGCCTTAACCAATGAATATTGGACAGGGACAGAGAAAACCTTTAAAGGCAATTGGGAAGCCATAAGAGAAGTCTATCCCGACTTTATACCAACTATAGGCCCTGGTGCTGTAGGTTTTGCTGGGATTCCTGATTATTATATCCCTTATGCCAGTGAGAATAAGATTACCCTAGAAGGACCTTGTTGGCATGAGTATTGGGTAAATGATAGATATGCTAGCTATAGTCAACTGGAAGAATGGAAAAGTGTTATAGCAGGATATCAAGAAAAGCATCCTGAAGTTAATGGTAAATACATTGTTTGGGAAGAGAACAATGCAGGTTCTAAGGATCCAACTGATTGGACAAGAAGTATGGCTAATGTAATCAGAACAGGAGTAACCCAAAACATAAAAGGCTGCCTAGAGCCACATAACTCCAATGGAATGAGTGATTTAATCACTACTAATGTTCTGGAAGAAAACCCAGCAGCTAGAAGGCCACTTTGGTGGGTATATTATATGTTTGGTTTAATGTCTGGCCATTATGTAGATATATCAACAGATTTAACTGAAGATTTTACAGCTGCTGCCTGCGTAGATGACAATGAAAGTAAGATAATCATCGCTAAGAACGACAGTGAAGGCCAAGTTCAGCTTAAATTAAATAATCAGCCTTATCAGGGTGAGGATATTAGGCTTGATATGTATAAGATAAGTTCATCTGAGAATTACGGTCTTGCATATCAGTATAGTATTCCACTTGAATCTACAGAGGATATAGATATTACTATCGACCATGTTGGAGCCAATGAAACATGGATGGTTATTGTGAAGAAGATTAATTCAAGGCCAAGCTTCTTCTTCCCAATTGGACCAGATGATGGTGAAGCAGCTAGTGCAAGCCCTAGCTTAACATGGTCTAAGGCTCAGGATGCTAGTTCTTATACTATAAAAGTATCCAAGAATAAGGATATGTCTGACCCAGTAATCTATGAGACAGGGATAGAAGATACAAGTTATACACTTCCTATTGAACTTGTAAATGATCAGAAATACTACTGGTTAGTTACTGCAGAGAATGAATTTGGCTCTATGCCAGCTACAAACAATACCCTATATTCATTTATTGTCAAAGATAATATTAATGTGCCGGGTCAGTTTGGTCCATATCTGCCATCCCTAAATGCACCTAATGAATCTGTAAAAGTGGAATTCAAGTGGTCAGTAGCATACAAGGCAGATTCCTATAGGCTAGTGGTTTCTAAAAACTCAGACCTATCAGACCCAATTATAAACCAGGCGGGAATTACCAATGTTAGGGATACAGGCCAGTTTGGTCCCAATTCCCAGGCTTATTACCAGCCTAAAGAACCATTAGAATACGATATGAGATATTACTGGACTGTATATGGAGCCAATGAATATGGTGAGAGGGAGATGAACGGACCCCTTCGTTATTTCACTACCAAGGCAGAAGGAGATGCACCTTTAGACTTTGCTCTTACAAGTCCTGAAGATGGTTCAAAGGATGTTTCAGCAAGGGCTGTCCTATCTTGGCAAGTATCAAAGAACGGATTCTTCTATAAGCTTGAGATTTCAGCCAATGAAGACATGTCAGACCCTGTAATAGTAAGAGACAGGATGATTCATAACAGGTATACAGTAGAGCCAAATGTATTGGAGCTGGCTACAAAATATTATTGGAGAGTGACTTCCTATAGCAAAGACTTAAAACACTCTAAAGAAGCTTCAAGTGGCATAAGGTCATTTACCACAGAGGCAGTTCCTTGCTCCCCATTATTATATGCAGAAGAGGCCCTTGATGGACAAGCTAGGCTATGGTTTCATAAATCTAAGGGAGCCACATCCTATAAGATCAAGTATGGTAGAGCTTCTGGAGATTATACGGAAACCATAAGTGGTGTGGAAGAAAGTCCATATGTGGTTACAGGACTTACTAGTGGGGTTCCATATTATTTTGCAGTAATAGCTGTAAATGAACATGGAGACAGCTCTATCTGGAATGAAAGAGTAGTAACACCAGAGTAAAGCATAAGTATTGGAGGAATAAATATGAATTCAGATGAGAAGGTAATAACAGATAATAGTTTCTTTACCGTTAGTGGGAACACACTAATTAGGCAATATGACAGTGAAAAGTTATATATTGAGCCTTGGGGTCAAAACAGCTTTCGTGTTCGTGTTACAAGGCAAGCAGAACTTTTAGAAAATGCAGATTGGGCTCTTCTGCCTCAAGAGGCCTGCAAGAGCAAAATCACAATTAATGGTAATGAAGCATCAATAGAGAATGGGAAAATCCGTGCTGAGATTGATGAAGGTGGCAAGATCTCCTTCTTCAATCAAAAGGGGGAAATACTACTAGAAGAGTATGTTAGAAATAGAAATAACATTAAGAAATTTAATAGTGCATTAAATATTGATGCCCGGGAGTTTAAGCCTATTCTAGGAGGGGATTATCAATTGACCATGCGGTTTGAATCCAATCCAGAGGAGAAGATCTTTGGAATGGGACAGTATCAGCAGTCAAATCTGAATCTGAAAAACTGTACCCTAGAGCTTG
>CAYOAJ010000093.1:0-7739 GCA_964401895.1 uncultured Herbinix sp. | reverse complement strand
GGATGGATGGTTTCTCGTATACACTATAAAAGAGTTGCTTAAGTGTGGTAAGTTAAAACTGCCGTCTGAAAAACAGAGGTTATCACTTTCTACACTTATAATGCCTTTCAAGTAAATTATAAAGCAAATAGCCCACTGGTCAACAGTGGGCTATTAAAAAAAGGGGAGGATAAGTATTTAACTTATCTTTCGTAATCACAATTGGAGGGGGAGTCCATTTGTGATGAAATACATACGCATTTACATCCTAAGAGGAAACGCTATTTCTTATCCTTATTAGGATATTACTATTATGAGGCATATATAGATAAATTATACAAGAAAGTTAAAAATATTTTAAATATTTTTTAGATTAATAGGCTTACTTATGATAGAATACACAATATAAGAAGAAAAAGTATAAAGAGTATAAAAATCGCAGGAGGAAATAATAAAATGAGCTTATTAAAAGAATGGAGAGATTACGCTTACAGCCATGATATGCAAAGTGGGGCTGGGCAAATGTTTTGGGGAAGTTATTTTAATGATGAGAAGGAGATCTATCAGAAGATCCTTGCAAATCCAGATAAAGTATGGGAAGGAACACTTGCATCCCTAGCAGAAGAGTTTGATGTGGAAGTAAAAACTTTTGTTGGATTTCTTGATGGAATTAATGACAGTCTTGTAGAAGCTAACCCAATTGAGGAAATGGATGAAGAAACTGTAGTTAATTTAAAATATGATAAAGAAAAATTGTATTACAATATGGTAGGAAATGAAGCGGACTGGCTTTATGAGCTTGAGGAATGGGACTTACTTCTTACTGAAGAAAGAAGAAAAGAGCTTTACCGTGAACAAAAGGACTCTACGACTGTTGTTAAAGAAAAAAAGGTAGGAAGAAATGACCCTTGTCCTTGTGGAAGTGGTAAAAAATATAAATTCTGTTGTGGTGCATAATATAGCTGAAGGCAGTTTATATAAATAATATAGGATGGGGTATTAGATTTATGAAGAAAAATAAAGATTTTAGTAACATGTATATAAATTATGAAAAAAACCAACGTAGAAGAAGAGGGGGTAGAGGATGGAAAGTCTTTCTTGTTATCTTGCTTGCAGCAGCTTTTGGAATTGGGACCTTTCTCTTGGTAAGTAAGCAGATTGATTTAGACAAATATGATAATCATGATAATCTAGATAATCAAGATGATCTTATCTTAGCTGATAATGAGCCAGAAGAAGAGGATTTAGAAGCAGAAGTAACGCTAGAACCAACTCCCGAGGCTATTCCTGAACCAACTCCTGAATCAAAAGATGAGAAGGAAGAAGACCCAAGGGTCCCTGTCAGAGTTAAAGGCCTTTATGCTTCTGCTTCAGTTGCCAGTAATGAGGACAAGATAAGTGCCTTAATAGAAGTGGCGGAAACTACAGAAATTAATGCCCTAGTAATTGATGTCAAAGATGATGATGGTAGAATAACATATGCTATGGATAGTGAATTTGCCCAAAGTATTGGGGCAACTACTAATGTTATTAATGATATGGAAGCTTTAGTCAATAGACTTAAGGATAAAGGTATCTATACAATTGCTAGAATTGTTGCCTTTAAAGATCCCCATCTGGCAGAAAGTAGACATGACCTAGCTATAAAGAATAGGGATGGTTCTCTATATAGGGATACTAACGGTGAATGCTGGGTTAATCCTTATCTTCATGAGGTGTGGGACTATCTAATTGAGGTGTCTGAACAAGCAGCACATATAGGTTTCGATGAGATTCAATTTGACTATATTCGATTCTCTACTGGAAGAGGAATGTCAGAGGTTGACTTTGGTGAAGGGGCTGCGGAGAAAGATAAGGAAGATATTATTTTAGAGTTTACTCAGTACGCATATGAAAAACTAAAACCCTTAGGTGTCTTTGTTTCTGCAGATGTTTATGGAGCTATTATTACTAGTTCCATAGATGCAGGTCTTGTAGGTCAAAACTATGTGGAGATGTCTAAACATCTTGATTATATTTGCCCAATGATATATCCCTCTCATTATGGAGATGGTAATTATGGGGTAGAACATCCGGACTTGGAACCATATAAGCTCATTAGAAGGGCACTAGAGGACTCTCAGAAGAAGTTAGATGTGATTCCGGAAGGTGAGCATAGGGCTATTGTAAGGCCTTGGCTTCAGGATTTTACTGCTAGTTGGCTGAGAAATTATAAATCATATGGTCCTTTGGAGATTAGGGATCAGATTGGCGGGGTCTATGCCGCAGGATATAAAGAGTGGCTCTTTTGGAATGCTAGTGGCAATTATACTATAGAAGCTTTTAATGAAGAGTAACTTCTATTGAATATTTTTAGCAAGTTTATAATATATATCTAGTATAAGCTAATTGGAGGTATCCAATGAATAAGACTATCCAAGAGAATGGAACAATTATAATCTTGCTAAAAGGCGCACTGTTTTCCTATATTATAACAGCCTTTATCTTACTGTTACTATCATTTTTAATGCTAAAACTTGATTTATCAGGAACTGTTATAGGCGTAGGGATTAATATGGCCTATATTTTATCAGCATTTGTAGGAGGGTTTTTTGTAGGCAAGAAAGCCAAGCAACAAAAGTTTTTATGGGGACTATTAATGGGAGTGTTTTATTTTGTTATATTTCTCATGATTACCCTATTTATGTCTAGGGTGAATCCTCTTAATCTAGGGGGATTATTTACTGTGTTTCTAATGTGTGGCTTTTCAGGTATGTTAGGGGGAATGTTAAGCTAATAATTGTATTTTATCTATTAATTGATTATACTATTATTAAATTATTCAATAATCAACTTACCAATAAAAAAGGAGAAAAGAATGAAAGGGATTATACTAGCAGGGGGGTTAGGTACAAGACTTTATCCCCTTACAAGGGCTGTTTCAAAACAGATCTTACCGGTATATGATAAGCCCATGATATATTACCCTATGTCTGCCCTTATGTTGGCAGGTATTCGTGAGATACTTATCATTTCAACTAAGAGAGATATTGTAATATTTGAAGAACTTTTTGCTGATGGAAGCCAGCTTGGAATGAAGATATCCTATAAGGTACAAGAAGCTCCAAGAGGTTTAGCTGAGGCTTTTATAATTGGAGAGGACTTTATAGGTAAGGACCGGGTTGCTATGGTCTTAGGAGATAATATCTTCTATGGCAGGGGCTTTACAGGAGTTTTAAGAAATGCTTCCCAGAGGGAAGAGGGGGCTACTATTTTTGCTTACTATGTAAAAGACCCTAGTTCCTATGGAGTTGTTTCATTTGATTCAGAAGGTAGGGCTACAGATATAGAAGAAAAGCCGGATGAGCCAAAATCAAACTATGCTGTTCCAGGTTTGTATTTTTATGATAATGATGTTATAGAGATAGCGAAAAATCTTCAGTCCTCAGCTAGAGGAGAATTAGAGATTACTGATGTTAATAATGAATATTTAAAAAGAGGCCAGTTGAATGTAGAGATTCTCGGGCGGGGTATGGCTTGGCTTGATACAGGTACCCATGACTCTCTCCTAGATGCATCTAATTATGTTGCATCCATTCAGAAGAGACAAGGCCTCTATGTATCTTGCATTGAAGAAATTGCATATAAGCAAGGTTTTATCAATAAAAAGCAGCTTATTATGCTGGCTGACCAATTGAAAGCCACTGATTATGGAAGATATCTTTACGATATAGCAAATGGTTTATAAGGAGAAAATATATGGGTAATTTTACATTTAACAAATTAGACATAAAAGGCCTATATGTTATTGAACCAAAGGTTTTTGGAGATAGCAGAGGATACTTTATGGAGACTTACCAGAACAAGGATTTTAAAGAAGCAGGAATTGATGTGACCTTTGTTCAAAGTAATGAGTCAAAGTCTAGAAAAGGTGTTTTAAGAGGACTTCATTTTCAAAAAAACCACCCCCAGGGTAAATTAGTTCGAGTTGTTAAAGGACAAGTATTCGATGTGGCTGTAGATCTTCGAGGAGGGTCTCCTACTTATGGAAGCTGGTATGGATTAGTCTTATCAGAGGAAAATAAGAAGATGTTTTATGTGCCAGAGGGATTTGCCCATGGCTATCTAACTTTATCAGATGAGGCGGTATTTTTATACCAATGTACAGACTATTACCACCCAGAGGATGAGGGTGGAATCATATGGAATGATCCCCAGATTGGAATTAAGTGGCCTCTTGAACAAGGGATAGAGCCCATTATATCAGATAAAGACAAAAAGTTACCTACATTTTCTGAAAGCAAAATAGTTTTTAATTAAGGAGTGCTTATGGAGAAGATATTAATAACAGGGTCTGCGGGACAATTAGGTTTGGAACTAAGTCGCTTACTAGGAGGCCAAGAAGCCTATGAGATTATAAAGACTGCACGAGTCTCAGAGTCGAAAGATATAATTGAATTAGATATTACTGATGAAATAGCTGTATCTAGTATTATTGAAGACTTTAAACCAGATATTATTATCAACTGCGCAGCTATGACTGCTGTTGATTTGTGTGAAAGTCAGGAGGACAAGGCTTATAAGATAAATGCCTTGGGTCCAAAGTACTTAGCCTTAGGGGCAGAAAAAGTAGGGGCAAAGATGATTCATGTATCTACTGACTATGTATTTGATGGACAAGCTACTAGCCCTTATGTTGAAACGGATCCAACTGGTCCAAACACTGTCTATGGCAAGACTAAGCTTGCAGGAGAAAGGTATGTCCTAGATAGTTGTAGCAGGACATTTATTATAAGGACTGCATGGCTTTATGGACAGGGAAAGAATTTCCCCAGGACAATGTTAAGGCTTGCTAAGGAAGGCAGGGATATAAAGGTAGTGGCCGATCAGTTTGGCAGTCCAACCAGTGCTTTGGAACTAGCAAGGGTTGTTACATTCTTAATGGGAACAGAAAGTTATGGAGTCTACCATGCAAGTTGTGAGGGAAAGATTAGCTGGTATGAATTTGCCCTTAAGATATTTGAAGAGGCAGGGATGGAAGTATCGGTAAGTCCCATTCCCACAAGTCAGTACCCTACACCTGCTAGGAGGCCTATGTATTCTGTACTTGATAACAAAGCCCTAAGAGACCGACATAATTATTATATGAAGGATTGGGAGCAAGCATTTTCAGAATTTATGGTTGATGAGATGAAAAAGCTTTAGGATAGGAGGTTTTATATGAAGACATATTTGGTAACTGGAGGTGCGGGGTTTATTGGTTCTAATTTTATTCTATATATGTTAGATAAATATAAGGATAAGATAAGAATAATTAACATGGATTGTTTAACCTATGCTGGTAATTTGGAAAATCTAAAGTCAGTTGAGAAACTTGATAATTATATATTTCTGAAAGAGGATATAAGAGATAAGGAGGCTGTAATAAATGTATATGATACCTATGATATTGATAGGGTAATACATTTTGCAGCTGAAAGTCATGTAGACCGGAGTATTAAAGATCCAGAGGTGTTTGTATCTACTAATGTTATGGGAACCTTGAACCTTATACACGGGGCTAAGATGGCATGGGAGACTTCTGATGGATATCTTCCAGATAAAATGTTTGTTCAAGTGTCAACAGATGAAGTCTATGGGGAGCTTAAAGACGAGAATGGATACTTCTATGAGACAACCCCTCTTGACCCGAGGAGTCCTTACTCTGCCAGTAAGACCTCAGCAGACTTATTAGTTAACTCTTACGTGGAGACCTATGGATTCCCTGCTAATATTACAAGATGTAGTAATAATTACGGCCCTTTCCAATTCCCGGAAAAACTCATTCCTCTAATGATTAATAATGCTTTAAATGGCAAAGCAATGCCAGTCTACGGTAGTGGTAAAAATGTAAGAGATTGGATTTATGTGGAAGACCACTGTAGAGCAATTGATTTAGTAGCAGAAGATACTAGAATTGGAGAGGTTTATAATATTGGTGGGCATAATGAAAAGGAGAATATTGAGATAGTAAATATTATTATAGATAGTCTTCTTGAGATGTTGCCAGAAGATGATCCAAGAAGAAAGAATGTTTCTAAGGACTTGATTACTTATGTAGAAGACCGTAAGGGACATGATTTCAGGTATGCAATTGCTCCTGATAAGATAAAGGCTAACTTGGGCTGGGAGCCAGAGACTGCATTTTCCCAAGGAATAAAACTTACAATTAGATGGTATTTAGATAATATGGACTGGATGGATAGGATTACTAAGGGTGAATATAAGAAATATTATGAGGATATGTATTCCTTATAAGTAGAAAGGTAAAATATTATGAGATATGAAGAATTAACAATTGAAGGGCGTAATGCGGTTTTAGAAGCTTTTAGGGCAGAAAGGCCTGTGGATAAGGTATTTGTTATAGATGGTAGTAAGGATGGTCCAATAAGAACAATTATTAGAGAGGCTAAAAAAACAGATGCCATTATAAATTTTGTGGATAAGGAACGCTTAGATCAGATTTCGCCAACTGGCAAACATCAAGGAGTTGTTGCCTACGTTGCAGCATATGAATATTCTGAGATGGAAGACATCTTTAAAGCGGCTGAAGAAAAAGACCAGCCACCATTTATAGTTATTCTAGATGGTATTGAGGATCCACATAACCTTGGGGCTATTATTAGGACAGCCCATCAGGCAGGGGTTCATGGAATAATAATTCCTAAAAGAAGAGCCGTAGGTTTAACAGCTACTGTTGCAAGGACATCTGCCGGTGCAATTAATTACCTTCCTATTGTAAAGGTGACAAATATATCTAATACAATAGAAGACTTAAAGAAACAAAATTTATGGTTTGTTTGCGCAGATACAGACGGAGACTTAATGTACAACTTGGATTTAAAGGGACCTATTGGTCTTGTTATTGGAAATGAAGGTAAAGGGGTCAGCAGGTTGGTTAAAGAAAAGTGTGATTTTAATGCTAGAATTCCGATGTTTGGCCAAGTTGATTCTTTAAATGCTTCTGTAGCTATGGGTGTTATGGCTTATGAAATAGTTAGGCAGAGATTAAATTAAGATTAAAGTATTAAGGGGGAGTCATGGATGAAGTCAGAACTAGACTATAATTCTATGTCAGATGAAGAGATTGTTGAGAGAATCCAAGCTGGGGATCAATTAGCCATGGATTACTTTATGGAAAAATACAAATATTTTGTAAGGGATAAGGCAAAAGCATTTTTTCTAATTGGTGGAGAAAAGGATGACTTAATTCAAGAAGGAATGATAGGCCTTTATAAGGCTATTAGAGATTTTCAGTCTGATAAAAACAGTTCGTTTTTCAACTTTGCAGACTTATGTATTTCTAGGCAAATATATAATGCAATAAAAGCGTCCAATAGGAAGAAAAACATTCCCCTTAATACTTATATATCCTTGGATTTACCTGTTTATACCAAAGATGGCTCAGAAAGCAAGAAAGAAACATTAGTCAATATAATACGTCAAAAGGCGGTTTCTAATCCTGAGGATTTACTTATTGACAAAGAGAATACTAGTATGATAGAATATGAACTTGTAAGCCGTTTGAGTAATCTTGAAAAGCAAGTTTTAGAATTGTATATGCAGGACTTAACATATATTCAAATAGCCAAGGCACTTGACAGACAGCCTAAGGCAATAGATAATGCATTAACAAGAATAAAAACAAAACTAAAGCAAGTGCTTGATGAGATTTAGAAGATACATTGCTGCCTTGGCTCAGTAGGTAGAGCGTCGCCTTGGTAAGGCGGAGGTCGGCGGTT
>CAYOAJ010000092.1:1161-7744 GCA_964401895.1 uncultured Herbinix sp. | reverse complement strand
ATACACCCCTGCATTCTTATATTCTTTAATTATATGATTAAACTTAACTATCAACTCATCTACTGCCAGACTATAAGGGTCTAAAGTTTCTCTCCATAATTTAATTTCCATTTAGTGCTTACCTCCCATAATAATAGAAAATCATTCCTCCAAAGCTAACATCATCATAGATAAAATAGCAAGACTTGCTGTTTCTGTTCGTAAGATTCTTTTACCTAGTGATATAGGAATAATATTATTTGCTTTGGCTATTATAATTTCGGCCTCTTCAAAACCTCCCTCTGGACCAATGTAAATCCCAATTGTTTTATGTTCTTTAAGTTCTTTCATTAAATCTCTTGTTATATCAATACCTACAGCTTTTTCATAAGGAATAAGAGCTAAATCCATAGTGCTTCCCCTTTTAATAGCATCTTCAAACGAGATAACTGGTGAGATTCTAGGAATAATACCCCTACCAGATTGTTTTGCAGCACTTTCAGCAATCATAGCCCACCGATCTTGTTTTTTTGCTTCCTTCTTCTTATCCTTAAGCTTTACAATGGTTCTCTTTGTCATAACTGGTACAATCTCGTATACGCCCAACTCTATGGCCTTTTGTATTATTAACTCCATCTTATCTGATTTAGGCAATGCTTGAAATAATGTAATTTTACATTTGAGTTCTGTATTTGTTTCATATACATCCATTATGTCAGCTAAGACATAGCCATCTAATATCTCACTGATCTTACAATGGTAATCCTTACTTTGGCCATTACAAATAACCAGTTCATCTCCTGCTACCATACGGAGCACCCTTTTAATATGATTAAGATCCTGACCTTCAATCTTAATCTTCTCATCCTGGACCTGTTCTGGTTTTACATAAAATCGATGCATTTTATATCTCCTTGCATTTATATTATTAACAAATATATCTATATTCATTATACAAGATATGGCTTAATAAATCCATAATTTATTATAACAAGTTTAGAACATATGTTCAAGTTTTTTTATCTATTTTATGGTACAATAATTATATTAAATATTTTACATAGGAGATTATATTATGGCGCATATACTTATAGTTGACGATGAGGAAGCAATTAATGATTTAATTTATATGAATTTAACAATGGTAGGTCATACGGCTGTCAAGGCCCATAATGGAGACCAAGCAATAAAGGCTATTAGTAAAGAGTCTTTTGACTTATGCTTACTTGATATTATGTTACCTGGCCGTGATGGTTTTTCCCTTTTAGAAAGCTTTAAAGAAAAGGATATTCCTGTGATTTTTTTAACGGCTAAGGATTCTTTAACTGATAAGGTTAAGGGGCTCAGCTTAGGTGCGGAAGATTATATTGTTAAACCCTTTGAAACCTTAGAATTATTAGCACGAATTGACGTTGTATTACGAAGAGAAGGAAAAAAGAATGATGTTTTTAAATACAAGGATGTTGAAGTAAGACTTTCAGAACATCTTGTATTTAAGGATGGTAAAATAGTAGACCTAACACCACAAGAGTTTTCCCTATTAGAAGTACTTATAAATAATCGTAATCTTGCCCTATCTCGGGAGAAACTACTTGAAGTTGCTTGGGGTTATGATTATGTTGGTGAAACAAGGACTGTAGATATGCATATCCAAAGGCTTAGAAAAAAATTAGGATGGGATGAGGTTATAAAAACAGTATATAAGTACGGTTATCGATTGGAGGTTGCAAGATAATGAAATTGCGGTATAAGATATTTATAAGTATTTTAGTTGTATCCCTAACAGCCTTACTGTCCTCTTCTATTTACTTAATAAATAAATATCATCACTCTAATGTATTAAGGGAACAGCAACGTTCACTAAATGAATATGATTTCACGGAAGCATCATTAAGTAATAGTGTAGATTTAGGAAGTTCCTCTATAGAAACACTAAGATTACTTTTAAATCGTTTTGGCGAATACTACGAAAATCGGGGAATCCTTATTAGCTTGTACCGTGATAAGGAAATTATATATTCCTCTTTTGATGATACAAATCCAGTTTTACAAGATATGCTTAATGTGGAAACTGGAACCAAAATGGTTCAAATAATAGACCACAATAATGATAAATATATTCATGTATCTGGACGACCTTATGAAAGCAATAATTTAACTTTGATTTATAGCCGTAATATAAATGAAATCTACAATGATAGAAATAACAACATTATCTTAACCTTGATCTTCTCTGGCCTCTTATCCTTAATAATAGGCTTCTTATCATATCTATATTCAAGATGGATTACAAAGCCTATTGATAGCCTGCAAAGTAATGCTTTATCTATCGCTAAGGGCAATTATAATATAAGATTAAAGGAAAGTAATGATGAGTTTAATGATCTAAGAAAGGCTTTCCATACTATGGCATCAGCTATAGAAAATCGTACAGAGGAATTGGAGGAAAGGAATAAGGAATTACAAGATTTTATAGACAATTTAACTCATGAAATGAACACTCCTCTTACTTCAATACAGGGATACGCAGAATTTTTATATAATGCTAATGCCAGTGAAGAAGAAAAGCTTATGGCAGTCAATAACATTCGTGAACAATCTGTCCGTATAAAGGATATCTATACAAAACTAATTACTATAACATTTACACGAAGACAAGATCTTCAAGCTGAGGATGTTTATATAACAGAGCTTTTTAATGACATATATGATACATTTCTTCCCCAATTGCAAGCTAATGATATTTCTTTCACCATGGAAAGTCAGATTGAAACAATTCCTATGGATAGAACTTTAATGATTATATTAATAAGTAACCTAATAAAGAATAGTATACAAGCTTTAAGTCAACCTGGTGATATTTATTTAACTGCATACTATGAGGATAATAAGCCTGTTATTGAGGTGAGGGATACAGGCTCTGGTATTCCTGAGGATCAGATTAAAGAGGTTACAAAGCCCTTCTTTAGAATTGATAAATCAAGATCACGAAAAACTGGAGGTGCTGGACTAGGACTTTCAATATCAACTAGTATTGCCAGGTTACATAAGGCAAGACTAGATATTTCATCAGTACTTGGCCAGGGAACAAGAATTAAAATAATTTTTGATTAGAACTTTTACAAGTCTGTTACAAGATAATGGTATTACCTATATATTCAAGCTTTATTATATATTTACAACAGATTAATTAAAACTTATATTCAAAAGGAAGGTAGATATATATGAAAAAAATTATAGTTTATATCTTATTGATTGTAGCAAGTATTGGTCTTGTTGCTTGCACTAAGGCGGAAATTGAGAAAGACCCAGTTATTGTTGAGGACGAGGATAATGATTTTATTGCAGGTGAAGATGCTTTGAAGGCAATTTCAGGAGATTCTGAAGAAACTGAAGAAACAGATGAAGAAAATCCCTCTAATAATAATGAGTTTGAGGAGGGTCCCGAAGAAGAAACTAGGAAAATGACAATATATTTAGAGGGAATGGAAGAAGAAATTAATGTGAAAGGCCACGAGAGTGATTTGGGCTATAAGGTTGATTATGATATAGATAGGTTTATCCTTACTAGTGAAGATGGAACAGATACTTTTATGGCTGAAAATGTTAATCCTGAAGTAATTCCCTATGTGTATGTATCCATAAGCCGTATTGAGAATGAAGATTTTGATGAATATCTTGATCAGCTAGAAGCTTCATTAAGGGAAGAAAATGATGATGTTAGAGTTATTCATGACGAAGCCATAACAGACCAATTGCATTCAGAACATATCTATGTAGTAACAGGTTTAGACTGGAATAGTTCAATCCGTCACTATTATCTTATAGATTTAGATGGTGATATTTTGCTTATTGAAACGCAGTATTTTGTAGTTGCAGAGGAAGGTTACGGAGCTAGGATTTGGTATATGCTAAGAACTCTTGAGCTTATTTAATCTATAACTATTAGAATAAATACATTAAATAAAGTGCCTGATTTAGCCTTATATAAGCTAAATTAGGCACTTACTATTTTTGTGCAACAAAGGATACCCAGTCTTTTATCCTATTTATCTCAATTACTTTAAAGTTATTCTCTTCTAATGCTTCTTTCACTTCTTGCTCTTTAGTATTAATAATTCCTGAACTTATAAAATATCCACCTTCTTTAAGATATTCACCTATAAAAGAAGACATTGGAATTATAACATCTGCTAGGATATTTGCTACAATAATATGGTATTTGTTTTTGCCTAGCTTCTTACGGATATCTTCATCTTCAATTATATTGCCGGTGACAAATCTTAAGCTCTCATAAGAGTCCAGATTATTAACCCTGGCATTGTCCATTGCAGATCTTGTGGCATTACTATCAATATCAATTCCCAGGACTTCTTTTGCTCCTAACTTCATGGCTAATATTGACAAAATGCCACTTCCACTACCGGCATCTAGGACAATATCATCTCTTTTAAGGTGTTTCTTTAAAGCTAGCATAGCAAGCTTAGTGGTCTCATGACCACCTGTTCCAAAAGAAATTCCCGGATCTATCTCAAGAATTATATCATCTTCTTTACTTTCGGGTAAATCAGTCCAGGTTGGCTTTATAACAATAGTTTCATCTACACGAAATGGTTTAAAGAACTTTTTCCAATTATTAATCCAGTCCTTGTCTTCAGTTTGTGATATATGTAGTCTACCACTTCCTACATCTACTGTTTTAGAAAGATCTCTTAAAGCATTTTGGACCTTTAATTGAACATCTTCAATATCTTCAGCTAAGATAGAATCTATATAAAAAGTAACAGATGCACTACCATCGTCTTCACCAAGATCAGGAAGTATATCAATAAACATTTGTTTCTTTTCTTCCTCTGTAATTTGCTTCTTATCTGATATTTCTATACCTTCAATACCAATATCACTTAGTATTAAGCTAATAAAATCTACGGCTTGTCTTCTTGTATCTAGGGTAAATTTAGTCCATCTCATAAGAAAAGTCTACCTACCTTTCAGATTTAACTTATTTAAAGAATTTTTTAAATCCTTTTCCTTTACTATTATCATCCTTATCATCTTCATCTGTACCATTTAAAGATTCATCAAATTGACGAAGTAGGTCCTTTTGTTCTGAATTAAGCTTTCTAGGTACTTGAACTACTAAGGTTACATAATGGTCTCCCCTAACATTTTTGTTTCTAATGGTTGGAACACCTTTATCCCTTAGGCGAACTTTAGTATCTGTTTGAGTACCTGCCTTTACATTATAGATAACATCACCATCTATTGTAGTGATTTGTACATCTCCACCAAGTGCAGCTGTTGCAAATGAAATAGGAACAGTTGAGTAAATATCATAATCTTGACGTTGCAATATCGGATGTCTATCAACAACAACCTCAACTAAGAGGTCTCCTCTTGGACCACCGTTAATGCCTGGGTCTCCTTTGCCACGTATCCTTACACTTTGGCCATTGTCTATTCCTTGTGGAATTGTAACTTTGATTTTTTTCCTACTAGATACATAACCGCTACTACAATCTGGACATTTTTCTTTAATAATCTCGCCAGTTCCACGACAATCAGGACATGTTTGCACATTACGAATCATACCAAATAGTGACTGCTGAGTATATACCACTTGACCATTACCGCCACATTTAGAACATGTTTCCTTACTAGAACCCTTCTTTACACCTGAGCCACTACAAGAAGTACACTCGTCTTTTAGATTTAACTCTAATTCTTTCTCTGTACCGAATGCAGCTTCTTCAAATGTAAGCCTTACAGAAGTTCTAAGATTAGCTCCCTGTCTTGGTGCATTAGCATTCCTTGACCTAGAACGGCCGCCACCAAATATATCTCCAAATATATCACCAAAATCACCAAAGATGTCACCCATGTCAAAATCATTAAAATCAAAGCCACCAGCACCGCCAGCTCCGTTAAATGCAGAGTGACCAAATTGGTCATATTTTCTCTTTTTATCCGGATCACTTAAAACAGCATAGGCTTCGGATGCTTCTTTAAATTTTTCTTCAGCCGTCTCATCTCCAGGATTAGCATCTGGATGGTACTTTTTTGCAAGTTTTCTATATGCTTTTTTAAGTTCATCATCAGTTGCACTTTTATTAACCCCTAAGACTTCATAATAATCTCTTTTATCTGCCATTTTTCCATACCTTTCATCTTGCTATATCAAATTTATTACATCTTACTTTATTTATGCCCCTACGTCAAGGCTGACAAAATCAACCAACAATATATATATCCTTATACCTAATGGTTAGACAGAATAAATTGCATCAGATTCTAACCTGATTATTGATTAGAACCTGATGTAATTTTATTATATAATATTTTTAAACTTATACTTCTTCATAATCTCCATCAACAATATCATCGTCGTCATTATGATCAGTTGATGTGTCAGCGCCAGCATCTCCACCAGCTGCATCTCCTGCTGCCTGTGCGGATTGTTCATAGAGCTTTGTAAACAATTCTTGAGCACTATTTGTTAACTTCTCTTGAGCCTGCTTCAATTCATCTACTTGACTTTCAGTCATCTCTTCTGGAACTGCTTTTTCAGCTAATTCCTTAAGTTCAGCTAGGTCAGCCTCTACTG
>CAYOAJ010000092.1:0-1151 GCA_964401895.1 uncultured Herbinix sp. | reverse complement strand
CTAGTTTATTCATGATTTTTACATCATTATAGACAGCCTCTACTGCTGATTTATCGTTGGCAACAATCTTGTCTCCAACTTCTTCTAAAGCCTTCTCTGTCTGGAATACTAGAGAATCAGCTTCGTTCTTTAAATCAACCGCTTCTTTTCTTATCTTATCCTGTGCTTCATATTCTGCTGCTTCATTCACAGCTGCTTGAATATCATCATCAGATAGGTTAGTGCTTGCAGTTATAGTAATATTTTGCTCACGTCCTGTTCCTAAATCCTTAGCAGAAACGTTAACTATACCATTAGCATCAATATCGAAAGTAACTTCTATCTGTGGAATACCCCTTTTTGCTGGTGGAATACCGTCTAGTCTAAATTGTCCTAGGGTCTTATTATCCTTAGCAAACTGTCTCTCACCTTGTACTACATGGATGTCAACAGCAGTCTGATTATCTGCAGCTGTAGAGAAAACCTGACTCTTCTTAGTAGGAATAGTTGTATTTCTTTCAATTAACTTTGTTGCTACACCACCAAGAGTTTCAATTGATAGGGAAAGAGGTGTTACGTCAAGAAGTAGTACGTCTCCTGCACCTGCATCTCCTGCTAATTTTCCACCTTGAATTGAAGCACCTAGTGCAACACATTCGTCTGGGTTTAAATTCTTAGATGGTTCTTGGCCAGTTAATTGCTTAACTTTATTCTGAACTGATGGCATACGTGTTGATCCACCTACCAACAATACTTTATTTAAATCAGAAGCTTTAAGTCCTGCATCTTTTAGAGCGTTTTGAACTGGGGTTGCAGTTCTTTCTACTAAATCATTAGTTAATTCATCAAATTTAGCCCTAGTTAAGTCCATATCAAAATGCTTAGGTCCATCTTCAGTTGCTGATATAAACGGAAGATTTATATTAGTTGTAGTTGCAGAAGATAATTCTATCTTAGCTTTCTCTGCAGCTTCTTTTAGTCTTTGCAGAGCCATATTATCCTTAGATAAATCTACACCTTCTTGTTTCTTAAATTCATCAATCATATATTCAGTAACTCTATCGTCAAAGTCATCTCCACCTAGCTTGTTATCACCAGAAGTAGATAGAACTTCAATTATACCATCACCAATTTCAATTATAGAAACGTCAAATGTACCACCACCAAGGTCA
>CAYOAJ010000091.1:0-7776 GCA_964401895.1 uncultured Herbinix sp. | reverse complement strand
TATGGTTTTAGTAGCAGAATACAAAAAGTATTAGATTCATTAGATTTATAATTATCTAATAGTAATTTAGGTAACTTAGGTACATGTAATATATATCTATTAGATTTCTGCAAGTCAGGTAATATCTTAGCCTTACTATCAGCAACATAACAGTCTCCTATAGAGTATTCTAGAGTATGATATCCATCATCACCTTCACTAGGTTTTATATAATGTGGTTTGGATAACATATGATAAGGAAACCCTTGTAATTTTAGATACTTAAGTATAGATTCTCCACCTAAATTTGATCTACCTGATTTGTAATAATCCTCTAGTCCTTTATTATAAGTTTCTAGTATTTCATACTTCACTGACTTGTCTCTATATAATCTATTGGATTCACTATAGTCAGGGTGAGTATCTAAGTAATCTAGTAGACTCATGTAATTATTATCGATAGTAATCAATATATCTGATAGCTTAGATATCCTCTCTTCATCGAATATTCTAGATAACTCTTTATTACTTTCCATAGTATCTGAAATACTATCTTTCATTCCTATAATCTCTAAATAACTACTATAGATATTCTCAACCATATCAGTCAAGTAATAGGACTTAGGTATAGATTTATAATCATATTTATTAGTAATATAGTCTGATTGAGTGTAATAGATTCTCACATTCTCATCACCAGTCATTGACTTTCTAAACTTTATATTGTAATTATCTACCTCATCATAGTCCAACTTATCAAACTTCTTAATACCATCAACATATATATCAAGTGAATTAGTATTAGTAAGATACGGGGTACTCAATTTGAACATATTCTGACCTCTCACAGGTTCGAATATCTCCAACTTCATCTGATAATTCTTATCATGTAGTAGGTTGATAAGAATCTCAAAATTTCTATTATATGTAGAAAATATATCATTAAAAGTTAAATTCTCTACATCAGGTATTTCATAAGTTCGACTACGAGGTTTTGTAGGTATAAATTCAATATCCTTTTCAAGTACTCCTAATTGTTTAGCAATATACGGAGTAGCTAATGATGAACCTACCTCCAACCTTATAGCTGAGAGATATTCAGTATCAAAAGCTTTCTCTTCTATCTTAGTAATACTTTTAGGTAGGTATATC
The DNA here is from genome assembly GCA_964401895.1 of uncultured Herbinix sp. Classification (GTDB taxonomy): domain Bacteria; phylum Bacillota; class Clostridia; order Lachnospirales; family Lachnospiraceae; genus Mobilitalea. The sequence continues at coordinate 6,645 of CAYOAJ010000091.1, read as the reverse complement.
TCACTGAAATTGAATCCTTTGAATGTCTCAGTTCGAATTTCATCTATTAGGCTAGGGATAATATCTCCCCCTATTTCAATTCCGTTTAATTCACTATGCTTTACAACAATATCGGCAACTGCTTCTTGGCCAAAATATCTTTTATTTTCAATGCTAATATTGGCCCCCATCTCCTTACACACATGGATAATACCATCTCTGGTTGGGTTAATGCCTACATCTTTAAGAAGAATTTCTGAATTTGGAACAATAAGCCCTGCTACTATAAAGTAGGCAGCAGAAGATATATCCCCAGGAATACTTATATCAGTTCCTTTTAGCTTTGGCTTAGGGAAGATGGTAGTAGTATTGCCGTCAACTTTAATTTTGCCACCTAGATGACCTATCATTAGTTCTGTATGATTTCTCGATAGGGAGGGCTCTGTAACAGAGGTTTGCCCTTTTGCATACATTCCTGCAAGAAGAATACAGGACTTAACTTGGGCAGAGGCTACAGGGGACTTATAATCAATTCCTTTTAATTCTGCTTTGTTAGAATAATCATTTATTATAAGGGGAGCACAATCATTATCTTTGGCACTTCTAATATCTGCTTTCATTAAGCTAAGGGGTTTAATTATTCGTCCCATAGGTCTACTTTGGATTGAATGGTCTCCAGTTATGGTTACAGGAAAATCCTGACCAGATAGGAGGCCAGATAATAATCTTATGGTAGTACCACTATTACCAACGTCTAGTATTTTGTCAGGCTCTTTAAGTCCTCGTAATCCCTTACCTTTTACATACAAGCTGTTTTGGGAAATGTCTTGCTCAATGTGGATACCCATCTCTTTAAAGCAAGAGATAGTTGATAAAGAGTCGGCACTATTAAGAAAATTGCTTACATAAGTCGTTCCCTTAGATATAGAAGCAAGCATTATTGCCCGGTGAGATATGGATTTGTCTCCAGGGACAGATATTGTTCCTTTTAGGGGACTTGTATTATTAGGCATCTTGATTTACTCCTCTCATCGTTCATAAACTTTGTAGTTACTTTCTCTTAAAAGGTCACTAGCAGAAATAACTGCAGCTTCGTCATAGAATTCAATTCTAAGAACTCCCTCTTGAAATTCACGGTTATGAACTATTCCAATATTTTTAATACTAATATGACTTTTAGCTAGAAGGGTAGCGATAGTAGCAATAGCTCCCGCTTCATCCACAATATCAAGAAAGATTTCATGAGTTTTTGCAATAAGCCCATTGCCCTCATTGGGAATTCCGTCACGAAATTCTCTAGCCTTGTCAAATATATTATATAAAGAATCATTGTCTTTTTCTGAAATAGCATCTGATACCTCTATTAAGGAATCTATATATAGTTTAAGAATTTTTTTAATTTCATCTCCATTAGTTAGGCAGATGTTTTGCCACATAGTAGGAGAGGATGAGGCTATTCTTGTAATATCTTTAAATCCCCCTGCGGCTAGGGCTTTCATCTTGTCTGCCTTATCCCCTGAATCAGCAACTAGATTTACCAGTTGTGCTGCAATAATATGGGGAACATGACTTATGGCAGCTGTTATCTCATCATGATCTTTTGCATCAAGAATTATAGGAATAGAGCCTATGTCTTTAACTAATGAATATAGGAAATCAACCATTTCCCTAGGAGTTTTCTCTGTAGGGGTTAGGATATAATAAGCATTTTCCAGAAGCAAGTCATAAGAGTTTTTATATCCAGTCTTCTCAGAGCCAGTCATAGGGTGTCCACCAATAAAATTATTTTCTAGATTCAGTTCTTCTACGCAGTCATGGATGTTACCCTTAACGCTACCTACATCAGTTATGATACAGTTTGAATTTATATAGGGTTTTATCTTACTAAGGTAAGCAATATTGGTAAGCACTGGGGTACATAGAAAAATAATATCACACCTAGGAACTAATTCTTCTAGGGAGACATAAATCTTATCAATAACCTTATCAGACCTTGCTAACTCAAGTTCTTCATTAGGATAATCCAAATGATTATAGGCATAGATAGAGATATCTGGACTTGTCTTTTTAAGAGCTTTGGCTATAGACCCGCCAATTAATCCAAAACCTATAAAACCTATATGCTTTCTTGAATGAGTTTCATTTAAATGATTCATCTAATTATAATTTCCTTCCTACTGCGCTAACTATTGGATTTAATTCTTCAGTAAGATCTTCAAATTGATCAAATGTTAATGATTGAGGACCATCGGATAGGGCGGTTGATGGATGTGGATGGGTTTCGATCATTAATCCGTCTGCTCCAGCTGCAACAGATGCTAAGGAAAGGGGTTTTACATATTCCCGAACTCCAGTTGCATGACTTGGGTCTACAACTATAGGCAGGTGGCTTTTACTTTTGATAACAGGAACAGCACTAATATCAAGGGTGTTTCTTGTTGCTGTTTCGAAGGTACGTATGCCACGCTCACAAAGGACAACATTAGGATTTCCCTCTGCAATGATGTACTCTGCAGCATTAAGCCATTCGTCTATTGTAGCTGAAAGGCCTCTCTTTAGAAGTACTGGAAGACCTGTTTTACCTGCTTCTTTAAGAAGAAAGAAGTTTTGCATATTTCTAGCACCTATCTGAATCATGTCTACATATTTGACAGCTGCCTCTATGGCGTCAAGGCTGGTAACTTCGCATATTACAGGTAATCCTGTTTCATCTTTTGCCATTTTCAGATACTTTAAGCCTTCCTCTTCTAGACCTTGAAAAGAGTAGGGGGAAGTTCTTGGTTTATAGGCACCGCCTCTAAGAATATGAGCCCCTGCCTTTTTTAATGCATGTGCACTTGTAAGAAGCTGCTCTTGGCTTTCTATGGCACAAGGGCCAGAGATAATTACAATTTCATCCCCACCAAAGGTAACATTACCAACCTTAATTTTGCTAGGTTCTGGTTGGAACTTCTTATTTGCAAGTTTGTAACTTTCCGTTACAGGGACAACCTTGTCTACCCCTTCAAAAATCTCAATGTTTTGATCTTGCAGTTTAACCTTATCACCGATAACACCTATTATAGTTACTTCTTTACCGTAGGAAACGTGGGACTCTAATCCCTTTAACTCTATAACATTTTTTATATGGTTAATTGAATCTTCACTGGCGTGGGGCTTCATTACTATAATCATATTATTTCATTCCTTTCATTAAATCCTTGTTCAGAATTATACTATTTAAAAAAAACAATGTCAACACTATATCGCTTTAAAGTGTAACACTTTAAAGCGGGAAGCGGAAAACTTGTACAAATTTACGAAAAAGAGTTGTAAAAAGCCCAGTGTTCTAGTAAAATGTATAGAGAACCAAATAGAAAATGTATGGGAGGAATATGTATGAAAGTTTATGCTTCGGAAAAAATACGTAATGTAGCAGTGTTGGGACACGGAGGCTGTGGCAAAACTACACTAGTTGAAGCCATGGCCCATGCAACTGGAATAGTAAAACGTCAGGGAAAGGTAGAAGAAGGAAATACTATTAGTGATTATGATGAAGAAGAGAAAAATAGGCATTTCTCTATAAGTACAACTGTAGTACCTATTGAATACCAAGATATAAAAATCAACTTCCTAGATACTCCTGGATATTTTGATTTTGTTGGAGAAGTGGAAGAGGCTTTAAGTGTAGCTGATGCAGCTATTATTGTTGTTTCAGCTAAAGCAGGAGTAGAAGTTGGAACAATTAAGGCATGGGAATATTGTGATAAGTATAATCTACCGAGAATTATATATGTATCAGAAATGGATGACGATAATGCAAGTTTCCGTGAAGTTGTAGAAGAACTAACAGAGTTATATGGTAAGAAGATAGCTCCATTTCATCTTCCTATTAGAGAGAATGAGAAGTTTGTAGGTTTTGTTAATATTGTAAAAATGGGTGGAAGAAGATTTACAAAGGGCAGTGAATATGAAGAATGTGAGATTCCTGATTACAGCCAGGAGAATCTTACTAAATTTAGAGAAATCTTATTAGAGGCTGTTGCTGAGACTAGTGATGAATTATTAGAAAAATATTTTGAAGAAGTAGAATTTACACAAGAAGAGATTTCACAAGCCCTTCGTAATAATGTTATAGATAGTACAGTAGTACCAATTTTAATGGGGTCAAGTATAAGTGGCCAGGGGACAAGTATGCTTCTACAAGCTATTGAGAAGTATTTCTCAGCACCTAGTAAGCAGACAATTACTGGAACAAATGTTGAGACTAACGAACCCTTTGAGGCTAATTATGATGAGAGTAAACCCTTTACAGCTAAAGTATTTAAAACTATAGCAGATCCTTTTATGGGTAAATTCTCCATGTTTAAGGTTTGTTCTGGAATACTAACATCAGACACCCCTGTTTATAATGCAAACAAAGATGAAGAAGAGAAGGTAAATAGGTTGTATGTTCTTAGGGGTAATGAACAGATTGAAGTAGAGGAACTTCATGCAGGAGATATTGGAGCACTTGGAAGGTTATCTAAGACTACTACAGGTGATACATTATCTACTAAGGCAACCCCAGTGAAATATGAGCCTATTGATTCTCCTATCCCATACACTTATAAGAGATATGTTACTACCACTAAAGGTGATGATGATAAAGTTTCTCAAGCACTATCTAGATTAATGGAAGAAGATCTTACATTAAAGATGGTTAATGATAAGGAAAATAGGCAAACATTATTATATGGCATAGGAGATCAGCAATTAGATGTTGCCGTAAGTAAAATGAAGTCTAGATATAATGTTTCAATAGAATTATTGAAACCAAGAATTCCTTACCGTGAGACAATTAGTAAGAAGGTTAAAGTTCAAGGTAAGCATAGAAAGCAATCTGGTGGTCATGGCCAATATGGTGATGTTCATATTGAATTTGAACCATCTGGAGATCTGGAGACTCCTTTCGTATTTGAAGAGAAGATTTTTGGAGGGGCTGTACCTAAGAATTATTTCCCAGCTGTAGAAAAAGGATTAGCTGAATGTGTTGAAAAGGGACCTCTTGCAGGTTACCCAGTTGTGGGAGTTAAAGCTACACTGGTAGATGGGTCTTATCATCCAGTAGATTCCTCTGAGATGGCATTTAAACTAGCTACTATTATGGCTTTCAGAGATGGTTTTCTACAAGCAAGTCCTATATTGTTAGAACCAATTGCATTATTAAAGGTGCTTATTCCTGAAAGATTCACAGGAGATGTTATGGGAGATCTTAATAAACGTCGTGGCCGTGTATTAGGTATGAATCCTATGGGAGCTGGAAAGCAGGAGATAGAAGCTGAAATCCCATTATCTGAGCTATATGGATATTCTACAGATTTACGATCAATGACAGGTGGAATTGGAGATTTCTCTTACGAGTTTATAAGATATGAGAGGGCACCAGGGGATGTTCAGGAGAAAGTAATAGAAGAAAGTATTGAAGAATAAGTAATATTAGCAAATCTAATGAATCCTATATTGTAAATTATAATTATATTAGATACAATTGTATCTGAATCACAGAAGAAACGGTTATGTGATTTAAAATAAAAAACTAAAGTATAATTAGTGGGAGGATATCTATGTTAGAGCGAATTTTCAAGCTAAAAGAGAACAAGACAGATGTAAAAACAGAGGTATTAGCAGGTATTACGACATTTATGACTATGGCTTATATCCTTGCAGTGAACCCAAGTATGTTAGGTGCAGCAGGAATGAGTGAAGCAGGAGTTTTCTTAGCGACTGCCATATCTGCATTCATTGCTACTATGGTAATGGCTCTGTGGGCAAATTATCCGTTTGCTTTAGCATCAGGAATGGGATTAAATGCATATTTTGCTTTTACGGTAGTAGGAAGCATGGGTTATTCGTGGCAGGTTGCATTAGCAGCGGTATTTGTTGAAGGTATAATATTTTTGCTACTATCGTTAACAAATGTTCGAGAAGCATTATTTAACTCTATTCCTATGTCTTTAAAATATGCGGTTAGTGCTGGTATTGGCCTCTTTATCGCATTTGTTGGTTTACAAAGCGGAGGAATTGTCAAAGGCAATCCAGATACATTAGTTGAATTTCATTCTTTTAACGCAGAAGGAGTAACACGAACTCAAAATGTAGCAGTTGCACTTGCTTTAATTGGAGTTGTTATTACTGCTATTCTTCTAGTAAAGAAAGTAAAGGGTGGTATCTTAATTGGTATCCTTATAACCTGGATGCTTGGTGTTATATGTGAACTTACAGGTCTTTATGTTGTTGATGCAGGAAATGGTTTATACTCCTTAATTCCAGATTTTTCACAAGGTTTGCAGTTGTCTGCACTTGGGGATGTGGCCTTTAAGATGGACTTTTCAGAAATGTTTTCACTTGACTTTTTAGTAGTGGTTTTTGCCTTCTTATTTGTAGATTTGTTTGATACACTGGGAACATTAATAGGGGTTGCTTCCAAGTCTAATATGTTGGACGAAGATGGTAAATTACCAAGAATTAAAGGAGCCCTTATGGCTGATGCAATTGGAACAACTGTAGGTGCAACACTTGGAACATCTACAGTAACAACTTATGTAGAGAGTGCTACAGGTGTAGCAGAAGGTGGACGAACTGGATTAACAGCAGCTATTGTTGCTATATTATTTGCTTTATCCATATTCTTATCACCGATTTTCT
>CAYOAJ010000090.1:0-7798 GCA_964401895.1 uncultured Herbinix sp. | reverse complement strand
TGTTTGGGTCGTAGAAAAGCAAGGCAATACTTACCATATGTATCGTCCTGATATTCCATTTTTAGGCCAAGGGGCTTAGAAGTAAAAAGACATATGTTCATAAACACTATCTATTATAGAAAACAGAAAAAATATAAAGAAAACTCAAAACTATCTACAAGTTTGAATATATGTAGATAGTTTTGATTGAAACAGTACTTAATTTATATTATATTATTATATCTATCCATTTTCAGTAAGAGACAATATAACACTAGGAAATGATATTTCTGATGAAGATATTATTGAAGCTTTAGATGAGGCGGGCTTATCAAGTAAGGTTGAAAGCTTAGACCAGATGGTACTTACTGAATTTGATGAAGACGGCATTGAGCTTTCAGGTGGACAAAAACAGAGTTTAGCCTTATTAAGATTAATAACTTCAAGCAGTCCATTTATTATATTAGGTGAACCAACAAGTGCATTAGATATAAGGCGGGAAGAGTATTTTTATAAATTAATAGAAGATAATCTTAAAGACAAGACCATTATATTTACATCCCATAGGTTGGCATCAGTTAAACTATGCGACAAAATACTTTTTATGGATGAAGGCAAAATTGTAGAGTCTGGAACACACGAAGAATTAATTAAATATGATGGACTTTATGCTCATATGTATAGTAAACAAGAAGAGATGTATACGATGTTATAAAATATACTACTTGCTTACATATGCGTGAATAAATAAGTAAAAAGCTTTGCAAACTCATAAACTTGCAAAGCTTTTTACTTGTTAATAAACCTATTTATAATTTCTTGTTGGCATCTCCTCGGGAATAGAAGGTGTAGCAGTAGAGGGTTCAGGCCTATTTATTTCAGTAAAATTCTTATCTTTACTATTGCCACTATCATCAGGTGTTTCTATAATATCTTCTTTTTCTATTTTCCTATTATCCTTATTTAAACTGTCCATATATAGCCCCTTTCTTAATGTTTCTTTAATTGCATTATTATATAGTATATTATTTGTCATAAAGAAAATAATATGTATAGATATTGTTTTATATAGTAGGGCTAAACTTTAATTCTCTGACCATAAGGATCACAGTCTGGTCTAGTAATTAGGCCAGCGGTTCTAGTAAGCTTCCAAAGATAATAGCATTCCTCCCTAATCATATGGTCTAACATTAGAGGGGATATGGTTCCAAGAACCCTGCCATCAATTCTTTTCTCCAGGACACCTTCAAGAAAATCTTTAAAATTATTAGTCAGATTCCCAGCTTGCCCATGTAATCTATCTAATGAAGGGAGCCCTTTAGTCATTTCTCTTGAAAATTCATTTATGCTAGTTGCTTTAGAGGCTAATTCATGAAAAGCAGACTGAAAGTGAGTGCATTCCTCAATCAAGTCTTTTTCCATAATATCTAGATTTGACTTAAGATATGCAGCGTGTAAACTGGCATCTTGTAGCCATAACATGTTGTAATGATTAGGCTGAAAAAGTGAGGAATTAATATCAAATATTACTTTAATAGTCTTTACATATTCCTCAAGTTCGTATAACATGTTATTAAGAAATGTAGCAGAAAGATGTAAATTAATATTTGAACTTAATGAAAGGGATAATAAAAGCAACTTGAAGTCTCGAAAGTCATTTGTTATAGGGAGTGCCTGCCGGTTAAGAGTCTCAATTTCATCTTCTGTCAAATCCTTTCGTGATTTATCTGACAGTAGATCGTAATTAATGATAAAATCCTGGGACCTTTGTATGAACTCACTTTCATTAGCTGCAAGTGAGTAGAAGATAAATCTGGCGTGATCACCCATTATTTGCAACCAGAAGCGATGTTCTAGAAGATGAGAGTCTACTTTATTAGTTTTATCTGACATAATGCAGACCTCCTAAATATATTATATTATTTCATTATATGAAAGAAAAAGAGGAACAATACAAAAGTTGTTGGCAATATATGGTTAATCATAGTATAATATATACAGTCTAATCATTTATAAAGAAAGTCAAATAGAAATCAATAGTTGCAAACTTTAATGCATAAGTTTAAAATGGAATAGGATGGGAAAGTTAATAATAGGATATTGACAAACCATTATAGAAAGAGGTAGGTAGTATGGTAGTTCGAGAATATGATAATACGCAAGCATACTTAGATGATTATGAAACTAATCTACTAGAGAATGAACCAGTAAGTCAACTGATATTATATAATGCATATCAAGTAAGAGAGGGCTCCACCAAGGAGGATATTTCTTTTGGAGCTGTTTTAGATGAAGGAGACTTTCCCCTGATTCACTATTGTATTACTCCAACATACAATATGCCCATATATGCAGAAAATGAAGATAAGGATAAGATTATAAAGGCATCGGCTCAATTGGCAAAGCATTTAGCTGATAAGAAGATTTCAATAATGGGCTTAAATGCAAGGTATGAAGTTTGCCAAGCATTTGCCAGTGAATATAAGAAACATATTGAAAGTAATTTTATTGAGAAGCTAGGCATGGACATTATGGTGCTTAGAGAATTAAATTATGTAGACCTTATTGAGGGAACAGCTAGGTTTGCCAGCATGGATGAAGTTAAACTAATCACAGAATGGATGATTGAATTTCAGATTGAGTCTAGGGCTAGTGTAATTAATTATGAGGATGCCCTCCACAATGCTAAGAAATATATTGAAGATAATAGGGTATATGTATTTGAGGACACCCAGCAAGAAGTAGTTTCTATGGCAATTGCTACACGCAAGCTGGCAAATGGAATTGCTATAAGCAATGTCTATACTCCAGAGGAGTTTAGGGGTACAGGCTACGCAGCAAGCAATATATTTTATATGTGTAAAGATATTTTAGATAAAGGATATAAATTTACTACTTTGTTTGTAGATAAGAAAAACTTGATTTCAAATCGTTCCTATGAGAAATTAGGATTTCAAATTGTAGATAATAATTATGATTTTCAATTAGTTCTTTCTTAGTTATATTAAATGCTTTATTAAATTGAATAAATATTGAAAACGAAAGAGGTTTGATGATGAAGACTATTAGATGGGGTATTATTGGAACAGGTGCTATAGCCAACAAATTTGCAGAGGTGCTTAACTCACTGGATGACGTGGAATTATTGGCGGTGGCCTCCAGAAAGCAAGACACTGCTAATACATTTGCCAGAAAATACGGGATAAAAAGAGCCTATGCCACCTATGAAGAATTAGCCAAGGATTCGGATCTTGATGTAGTTTATATTGCCACACCCCATTCTGAGCATAAAGACAATGCGGCCCTATGTATTAAAAATGGTAAGGCTATCTTATGTGAGAAGCCTTTTACCTTAAATCAAGAGGAGACCAAATACTTGATTTCCTTAGCTAGGGAACATAAGGTTTTTCTAATGGAAGCCATGTGGACCAAGTTTATGCCTACAACTTTTCAAGTTAAGAAATGGATAGAAGAAAAGCGTATCGGTGAGATAAAACATATAAGAGCTAACTTTGGTTATTGTAATGAATTTGATGAAAATAGCAGACTATTTGATATCAATATTGCAGGTGGTGCCCTTTTAGATGCTGGTATATACCCTATTACTTATGCAGTACATATGCTAGGCAAGCTACCCAAGGCTATAAAAAGCAGTGCTTTTATTGGACCAAGCAATGTGGATGAGCAGAATGTTATAATCTTAGAGTTTGAAGATGGAATTCTAGCAGACTTGAGTTCTGCTGTAACCGCTGAACTTGGGAAAGATGCAGTAATTATTGGAGATAAGGGAAGAATAGAAATACCTAATTTCTTCTTTGCCCAAGCTGCCAAGTTATATGATGCAGAAGGTAAGCTTGTAGATAGATTTGAAGAAGATTTTATAATAAATGGATATGAATATGAGGCTATGGAGGTTAACTCTTGTATACGGGAAGGTAAATTAGAAAGCTCCATACTTCCCCTTAGCGATACCATAGATATTATGGAGATAATGGATGAAATCCGAGACCAGTGGGGTCTTGTCTATCCTCAAGAGGTTAAAAAATAATAAAAATATTTCACAGTTTCATCATAAAAGAAGAGTATAATTGGGATGTAACAGATTTATAAAGCTATAACAAACCATGGAGGTGCCAAGTGGATAAGACGAAAATATTAGTCGTAGACGATGAAAGTAGGATGCGAAAACTAGTAAGAGACTTTTTGGTACGAAGTGATTATGATGTTGTGGAAGCTGAAAATGGGGAAGTGGCCATTGAAATATTTTTCACAGATAAAGACATAGATCTTATTATACTAGATGTTATGATGCCCAAGATGGATGGTTGGGAAGTGTGTAGAGAAATCCGTCGTCATTCTGACGTACCAATTATTATGTTAACTGCTAAAGGTGATGAGAGGGATGAACTATTAGGCTTTGAGTTAGGAGTAGATGAGTATATATCTAAACCATTTAGTCCAAAGATTTTAGTTGCTAGAGTAGGGGCAGTTTTAAAAAGAGCCATTGGTGACGAAGAGGAAATACTTGAAGTTGGAGGCATTACTATAGATAGAGCTGCCCATCAGGTTGAGGTTGATGGACAAGCTATTAAGTTGAGTTTTAAGGAATTTGAACTCTTAACATATTTTGTAACCAACAAAGGGATGGCATTATCCAGGGAGAAGATTCTTAATAATGTATGGAATTATGATTATTTTGGAGATGCAAGAACAATAGATACTCATGTTAAGAAGCTAAGAAGTAAACTTGGGGATAAGGGAAGATACATAAAGACCATATGGGGTCTAGGATATAAGTTTGAGGTAGATTCATGAGAAAATCCATTCGAGTAAAACTAACATTAATCTTAACTTCATTAATGGCAGTAACAATTTTTCTAACCTGGTTAATTAATAGTGCCTTTCTGGATGACTTTTATTTGAATAGCAAGAAAACTATGCTAGGTGAAATATATGATGAAGTGCAGGATATATATGGTAATAATGAAGAGTATATATATCTAACGGAAGAAAATACAGAAGAAATGGAAAGGTTAGTATCTAACTATGATGTAAGTGTAAGCATATATCTGCAATTTGCAGATATATTTTATAATTTGATTTATCCAGCTCCAAATGATATAGGGCTAAGAGAAGCCTTGAAAAATGATTCCCTTCTTAAAGAATATCTACAGCCGGGTTCCAACCCAGACATTCATGATATGGAACTAATCTATGATACCGAGGAGTATGGTATCTTTACTTTATATGACGATCAATTAGAAACTAGATACATAGACCTTCTTGGTAATCTAGGTAATGGAAAGTTAATGATAGTAAGGTCTAACTTTGAAAGTATTGAGGAAAGTGCAAAGATAGCCAACAAATTCTTATCATATATCGGCCTATTAACTACCATTATTGGAGTAATTGTAATGATGATAATTAGTAAGAAATTCACCCAACCAATTCTAGAACTTGCTGATATAACTAAGAAGATGACCAATCTAGATTTTAATGTTAAATATAAAGTAACATCTAATGATGAAATAGGGGAGCTTGGTAATAGTGTAAACACCCTATCTGACCAATTGGAATCCACAATATCTGAATTAAAGCAGGCAAATAATGAACTTTTGCTAGATATACAGAAGAAAACTGAAATAGATGATATGAGAAAAGAATTTCTTGCAAATGTATCCCATGAATTAAAGACACCCTTATCCTTAATACAAGGTTATGCTGAAGGGTTAAAAGAAGGTGTTTTTGATGACGATGAAAGTCGAGATTATTATCTAGAAGTTATAATGGATGAAGCAGATAAGATGAATAAGATGGTTAAAAAACTTCTTATTCTTAATGAGATAGAATTTGGTAAGAACCCAGTAGAATTTCAACGGTTTAACATTGTAGAATTAATAAATTCTGTATTAAGTATGACTGAAATATTATTTAAGCAAAAGAATGTCACATTACATTTTGAAGAAAAAGAGCCAATCTATGTATGGGCAGATGAGTTGATGGTAGAGCAGGTAGTTACAAATTATATAAGTAATGCTCTCAATCATGTTAGTGGAGACAATATTATAGAAATAAAATTAATCCCTAGAGGGGATGTAGTTAGAATAGCAGTGTTTAATACAGGAGAAAGCATACCTGAAGAAGAGCTTGAAAAGATTTGGATTAAATTCTACAAAGTTGATAAGGCAAGAACCAGAGAATATGGTGGCAGTGGTATAGGATTATCAATAGTTAAGGCCATCATGAATTCCCACAATAAAGAATGCGGAGCTATAAACAGGCCGACAGGGGTCGAATTCTGGTTTGAGCTAGATATAAAATAGATAAAAGTTGATGAAACATAAAAAAGATGATAAAATAAGAGAGCACAAGAAAATATTAATAAATGCTATATTATATTAAGGATGGTTGCAAAAAAGATTAGGGAGAGCTGGCAAATGAAAAAGACAAGACTGGTTATTTTATTAATTTTAATATTATCTTTAACCGGATGTATTAAAGAATATAATTACACAGAAGAGCAGACTGATATATTTGCAGAATATATTGCTGGTGCCTTGTTAGTTAGCGATGATAGTTATGAACCCAATCTAATTCCTTATTATGAGATTCAGGAGTATGAGGAGGAAGAAGCTGCTCCTACTGAAGCACCTACTCCAACACCTGACACAGCTGACCCTACATCTACTCCTACAGGAGACACGGACTCGGATGAAATGGTCCAGGCTGATAATCATACAATTAATGATGTGATTGCAGGGGAAGACTTTGAACTACAATATACAGGTTACAAGTTGCAGGGAACTTATCCAGAAGATTTTATGGATGCATATTTTAGTATAACCCCTAGTGAAGGCAACCAGTTGCTAGTGATGTCCTTTGAAGTTAAGAACAGCTCTAATAAAGAAAACCATATCAATCTTGCTGAAACAAGAGTGAACTATCAGTTGTATTTAAGTGATACTAGGATTCAAAAACCAATGCTAACACTTCTGGAAAATGATTTGCAATATATAAACTTAGATATAGATGTAGGTGAGAAGGCAGTAGCCCTTTTGATATTTGAAGTATCCAATGATATTGATATGGATAAGGGCGCTATTAATCTAAGGGTTTCTAAAGATGATAAAACAGCTATAATACTATTGGACTAAAATACCATGAAAAAAGGCTTGACATCAGTCGATAATTTTTGTAGAATGTAACTTGCCGTTGAAAAAGCACTAACAAAAAGAAATTTAAAATAAAGGTTGACACGAGATATGAGTTCGTGATATACTAAAAAAGTTGACGGCAAAAACAAGCCATTTAACAAAAAAACAAATATGATATTAAAAAGAACCTTGATAATTGAACAATGAGACAACCCTGAAAATTCTAAAAAGATTTTCAAGAACAAAAAAAGCATTGATGGAAAACTTATATTATATATAAGAAAGAAATCAGTACTTTCCAAACAGTATGGATAAGATTGCTTATTATAAAGCTAGAGTTTATCTAACTGGATTAAACAACTTAAATATGAGAGTTTGATCCTGGCTCAGGATGAACGCTGGCGGCGTGCCTAACACATGCAAGTCGAACGAAGCGCTTTTACGGACACTTTTTAAGTAGAAGTAATTGTGACTTAGTGGCGGATGGGTGAGTAACGCGTGGGTAACCTGCCTCGTACAGTGGGATAACAACTGGAAACGGTTGATAAAACCGCATGATGTGCGGACATCGCATGATGACCGCATCAAATATTTATAGGTATGAGATGGACCCGCGTCTGATTAGCTAGTTGGTGAGATAAAAGCTCACCAAGGCGACGATCAGT
>CAYOAJ010000089.1:2909-7899 GCA_964401895.1 uncultured Herbinix sp. | reverse complement strand
AGATGCAACTATTGCACCTCCAATATAAATTTTATTTCTATCTAAATTAGACATTTACTAACACCTGCTTCCCAGTTTGTAGCTGATATTCTTTAGCTAACTCAATGATCGTATCTAATAACTTAGTACCACCAATGTTGATAACTAAATCAATAGTTCCTTGACCTACCTGTTGGCCACTGGCCATTGCATCTTTAAACTCAGCTAGTACACTTCTAAATGTGTCAGCCATAGTATTTTGTGGAGTGACAATCTCAGGGTTACTTCTTGCTCCTGGATATTCACCAGCAATATTTAATGTTGGTTGTTTTAATACTCCACCACTAGCGAGCATTGGTATTTGTGGAATGTTAAATCCTTTACCACCAATTAGAGGTACCCAGTCAGGAATCTTAACTTTATTAAGACTTCTTAAGAAACCATTTAGTCCGGAAATAATCCAGTTAATAGGTGCTTTGAATAATGCTTTAAGTCCGTCAAAGATACCTCCAAAGATATCACTGACACCTTGCCACATCTTCTGCCAGTCACCTGTAAACACACCTTCAAGGAAGTCCATTAATCCATCGAATATACGACGTATAGAGCCAATTACCTCGGATACTGTTGTAAGTATACCTTTCATGACTCCACCTACTGTACCGCCAATTAAGTTGAATACAGTTGTAAATGCAGGTCCTAAATTGATAACTAACCAATCAATTACCGGCTTAATAAACTTATTATAAAGTTCTAAAGCTCTAGCAATTGCATTACCTACGAAATCTCCAATTTGGAAGATAATATCTTTCAAGTGGTTATCCCATAAATCTTGTAGCATTTCTAAAGCTGGAGTAATTATTGGATCGATAATATGAGTCCAAATTTTATTGAAGGTATCTAATGCACCTGTTATAAACTCACCAATACCATCTAATATTCGTTTACCGTATTTATTCCATAAATCAAGTAATATTTGAGTCCAATCTTTCCACATACCTGAAATTAATGTGAAGAATGGTTTAAATGTCGCAAATACTTTATCAATAAACGAAACTATCTCATCAGTGATTTTAGGGAACCACTTATTTACGTAATCAGCTAAATCATTGAATACATTAGTCCATAGTTCTTTTACATTATTTAACCCTACGGCTAAGTCAGGTAGCATAGCATTCCAAATATCAATAATATTAGTTGTGATTGCACCCATAATTCTCTTGATACTTGCATACATCTGCGTAAAATAAGATGACACAAAGTTAACGAATGCTTGTACTGGACTTGAGTCAAATACATTTTTGATTAACTCTTTAATCTTATTAAGTTGTTTCTCAATCGCAGTAATACCGTTGTCATCAATATTTACAGGTATTATTGGACTTTCACCTGCTCCGCCACCGCCACCACCTGAGTCTTTACTTTCAGTGATGTCATTTAGTTGATCAAAGCCAGCAGTTATTTGTTGTGCTTCTTTTGCTGATGCGGCATAACCATCCATACCTTTTTTCGCTTTAGCTAATGATTTAGCACTTGCATTACTTGCTTTTACTGACTTACCAAAGAGCATACTTATAAATGCTGCTAAATATGCAGTAGCAGTACTTATCGCTCTCATCATTGCATTTATGGCCGGTAGAATGGCCTGATAAATAGGTTGAAATGCAGTTGATAGATTACTCTTAATTTGTTGAAGGGATCCATTAAACTCATCATTCGCTTTTAGCGAAGACCAAAAGGACTGTGCCATTTTTCTGACACCTTGGCCAACTAATCTTAAGATCATGTTTAACCCTAACATTTGTCTAACTAATGAACGCCCGAAAGACTGCATGTTAACCAGTCCGCCTGAAGCTTTCTTAGTAGAATTACCCATTCCGTCCATCATTTTTTGCGTTCTCATCTGCGACTGTTTTAATTGCTCGGTCGCCTTCGCGGTATTGATTTGTGAACGTTGTAATCGTTCAGTTGCAGCCGCAGTACTACTTTGAGAACGTTGTAACCTATCTTGTGCTAGAGTTTGCTTGTTTGCTGATGCTGAAGCTTTGTCCATTTCTTTCGATAACTTCTCTTGTTCAGCAGTTGCCTTCTTAGTATCAAATTCATTGATAGCTTTATCAAGTGATCTAATATCAATAGTTAACGCTTTAGACTGACCTACCAACTTATTGATTTTCATTTCAAAACTGTTCATTTCTTGTTGAACTTTATTAGTCTGTAATGAGATAGGTAACTGTTCTAATCTTTTTAAGTCACTTTCAATAAGATCTATTTGCTGTTTTATAGTTGCTCTTAACCCTTGATTTAATGTTTTTTTATCTATCAAATCTTGCTTTAACATTACAGGTTCTATTGATGGTGCTCTTGGTTTTATTGTTGAACTTTTGGCATCTACTGTTTTAACTTGTGGTTCTGCAGGTATATCTGATAAACCATCACTTAGACCTTTACCCATCTTCTTACCGGCTTTAGTAGCTTCTTTAATTAGTTGATCGAACTTTTTACTCATCTTCTCACCAACATTGTCAATTGCTGTAGAAATACTTTTAACTAAGTCTTCAGTTAATTCTTTGCCTGTATCACCTTTTGATAATGAATCACCTAATTTATCGCTTATCTTTTTAGCTGCTGCATCAACTTGCTTTTCTAAACTTGAACTTACGTCTAAGTCTAAACTTATCGATACTGAACCAACACTTGTATTATCTGCCATTTCAACACCTCCTAACTAAACATAGTTTTTAATAATGCTTGAATTTCCTTATTTGATTTTTCTCTATCTTCTTCACTCATACTTTGAACTAACTGATTATCAATCTTTCTACGATAATCTGATCTCATTCTTAGTTGGTCCTTATTAAAACCGGCCAACCTATCTTTATCTTCTTCAGCTCTAATACTCACGACTAATCCGAGAGGACTTTCATGAGTTATGCCTGATAGTAAGTTAAAGAACTCATCCCACGACATATCATATTCACGTTCAAGTCTAATACCGTACTGTGAAGCGAATGAGGCTTCAATTAATTCAAAGTCATCAAACATATCATAAAAAGGATGATATGGATTAGTTGAGTTCTTCTGTTTCTGGAAATCGTTCTTGAATCTCTTCTAACTCCTCGCCTGTTAAGGCCGCTGATACTGCTTCAAAGACGATAGTATATGATTCGAATGATAAATCTAACTCTTCAATAGCTTGTGCATTCTTCTTACCTAATGCAATCTCAAGCATCTTATCCATTTTTTCAATGTCATCAAGTTTTTCATCTTTTTCAACTGCCATAAAATGAAGTACAGTTGTTTTTGTGTTGTTAACTTCAACTGTTAAATCTTCTGTAACTTGAATGTATGGTTTAATATTCTTTGCTGCTAATCTTTCAACAATGTTATAACTTCTTGCCATGTGTTTTTTCCCTTCCATCCAATCTAATATATCCATTAGATTGTAAAAACTTAATACGCTTAACAGCAGGCTGAGGAGCACTCTCATACGGGTACTCCTCACCTTCTGAATACATATGTAAGTTATCTGATCGATCTCTAAAATTCTTAACTACAATGTATTTTTCCATAAATTACACTGCCTCTACATACGTAGGTTTACCATCTGAAAGTAAATCGAATTCAAGTGGTGCAACATTTGTAGAATCACCAGTCGATGTATTAGTAACATCAACAACACAATCAAACGTTAATTTTGATCCATCTGGGAACTCAATCTCTGCATCTGTTGATAAGTCGCGTCCTGTTTTAAATGCACAGCTATGGATAAAATCGTTACCTGCATCACTAACGTTACGCTTACCATTAAGACTCAATGTGAATCCTTTCCCTGTAGATAATCTTCTCATCCAACCTTCAGTGTCCATCGGAGTCCATTCTTCAGTATTTCCATCAATTGATAAACTGAATGTCTCCATGTCAGCAATCTCAGCCATAGTTCCAGCTTCTACACCTGGTTTTGTGTTGATTTTAAACTTAATATCAAATACTGGAAAAACACCTTTATAACCTGCCATACTTTTACCTCTTTTCTAACCCTTAAAAGGGTGGCTATAAATCATTTCAAAATCTATAGCATATTCATTAATATCATTCTCATCAGTTCCTATCGGAACAAAGTTTCTTAAGTTTACTAGACCTATTCTTTTATCATCAATAAATGATCCATTCAAAGATAATATAAAATCTCGTAACTCTAAAGACTTTTCCTCAGTCTCTCGATAGCTCTTATTCCAGTGAAGAATACAGTTAACAGCAATACGAGAGTAACTAGACTTATCAGTCCCAATTGGCTTTCTAGAAGATGGAGTTACCCCTCTTTTTATTGATAACAACCTTTCTCGTTGAGTTTCAAACAAAGGTCCTACAATAATAGCTTCAAAACCTTGTAGATGTTCATTAAAATAATCTCTTATGTGTTCTGTTCTCATTTCAGTAGCCCTCCTGCTTCCTCAATGTAATATTCTTTAAACTTATCAATTAACTCAGTCCTTCTGTCGCCATGAATGAAATCATCCATCCAGTGATCAGTTGCATTCTCGTTGTACTCTGTATTGAATGTTGCACCTTCAGTATTGAAATACCACCTTCTTGCATACGGAGTATCAAAGACAATCATTACTACTTCATCGGAGATAACTTTTACAAAACCACTCTGCTCTAATGTCCCAATCGCTTTAGGAACAACTCCCGCTTCAGTAATTTCATTCAAGACCCACTCCGCAGTCTTTTCAAGAGCATTCTTTTTAGCCGTAACTTCTAGTGCTTCGATAACTTTCTTATCGATATTCACTTTAGTTTTAACAGTTACTTTCATTAGAAGTACAACTCCGTAGAGAAAATACTTCCATCCGGATTATTAGGCTTGTTAACCTGCATAATTCGTTGTTTACTGTTGTTTAGTTCAACGTATAGAGGTTTCTTGTCATTAGTAATATCAATGTTCAAATCTCCTGGAATAACTATCCAACCGCTTAATACGATGAGCTCACGTTGAGCATTAAGTATC
>CAYOAJ010000089.1:0-2899 GCA_964401895.1 uncultured Herbinix sp. | reverse complement strand
GATGTAAATACACAGGCTTTGAAGTATAATGTGAATATTGAAGCATCTGGATTATTTGGTTTGTTTACATGTTGAACTCTTTGTGTATGACCGTTTATTTCGATGTAGACAGCCTTACTTAAGTCGTTGACACTTAGTTCTAAATCTCCTGGAATAACTACCCAACCGCTTAACATGATGAGCTCACGTTGAGCATTAAGTATCTGTTTAGTTTTTTGTACATGATTAACATGTCCATTAAAAACTTCTACTTCTTCAAGTTCGTTGTATTCATTACGATTAACATAGTAAACTTTTGCATTAGAGTTTAACGTCCATTGTGGAAAAGGTAGTTTCATTAGAATAACCTCTGAGTTAATGCAGACTGTTTAAGATATGTGAATACTTTCTTACTTGTCATAATTCCATTTTGACCAGCAATATTCATATCTTTTATACTTACTGAAGTAGTGCCTGCTGAATAACTAGATATTGGTGAGTCTAACCAATCACCATATTGATAAGAAAAGTCAGCATGCATGCACACTGACTTTTGAATGATATTTTTTTGATGTTCAGTAAGGTTTTCAAACCCTACTCTTTTAATTCTGTTATAAGTAAGTGAATCGATATCTGCAGATGCATCTTCAAGCCAACGCTCAATGACATCGTCTGGTATCAAATCACCTTTGAAAGTGTCCTTATAATATTTTGCATCTACATAGATATCCATCAAATTACTCCTTTAATTCTTTAATTTTAGTAATTAAAGTATCTAATCCAATATTTGGAGCAAACTCAACTTCAAAGTGAGTTGCTAATTCCTTAACCTTATTAAGTGTTTCAGTTTTAAAAACTTCCAACTCTTCTGTTAATTTCTCAATTTTTTCAGTTAAGGCACTTTCATCAACTTTCTTAGATGGATCATGAACAACTGTTTGAACTCCATCTTCAATCTCAATAATTTTATGACCATCATTGATGAACTTCTGTTTTTCATTGTCATCAATCTTAGTCTCACGATTTCCTTTTACAGCTACTAACATAATCTACCTCCTATTCCCCTTCAGCTTCTACGTTAAATGCAATACCTGGCGCTTTTTTCTTAATAGGCATACAGTCACCATGCGCGCGGTTTTGATATAACCAACCAAATGCCGCTTCAGGTGTAGAACCTTTTGGCCATAAGTAAACATCTTTAATCTTATCAACAGCAATGATCGCGGTGTTGTGATATAAGATGAAGTTGATTTGCTTAGCAGTCTCTGCCGGTACAGCACCTTCAGTAAAGTCATACTTAGTTAATAATCGATCTGATGGAACTACATCAATTTGAATATCATCTAAGTTATGAATCATACGATAAACATCTTTTCTTCCTGACGCTTCTAAAGTTCTTTGGATACCTTCAGCACGTTTTAATAAACCGTTAACCGCTGGAGTTACTTTCATTCTACGACCTGAAAGTGGAACACCTGCTTCATCCATCGCTTCCATAGCATTGTCGATTTCCTTTAAGATATTAGTTTCAGTTAATGCAACTGTTGCTGCAGTATTCCCTAAATCAGTCCAGTCACTATATAACATTGAGTAGTTATATTTATCAGTTTCAGGAATAGCTTGGTCCGTATTAAATCCAGCAGTAACATTTGCCGCAGTTAATACTTGGTTTGTTTCATCAACATCTAACTCATCGACATAGAACTCAACGTTTCTATCTCTTCTAAGAGTATAAGCAATCCAATCGTTCGTAATTGTCCCACGATTTTTAGAACCATCACGTGCATGATCCTTATAACCTGACATCGTAAGTTCAGCAACTTTAATAGTTTTAGCATCAATAAATCTGTAGCCTCTCTTATTTTCGTAAAAGTCTGCAGACGTTAATTCTCTAGCATATTGTTCTTCAATATGATTTTCTAATCTAGTAACATAATTGTACATTCTCTATACCTCCTATATTGTTTTGAAAATGTCAGCGATTAAATCATCATCGCTACCTTTGTGTTTGCTATCATCTGAACCAAACTTAAAACCTTTTTTCTCATCTTGTTGAGCTGGTCCTAACTCTGGCCACTCTTCTAATAGCTCCGTAATAGAAGTATTTAACTTTTCGGTATCAATACTTCCATCTTCAGCTAATACAGTATTATGATCAATTAAACGTACAGCACGATTTACTTTCGATGCATCGATTCCTTGTTGCGTCATGGCAACTTTAATTTCGGCTTGTGCGTATTTCTCAATATATGGATTAACTGTTGCTACTGTCTCTTCTTTAACTTCATCAGTTTTAGTTTCTTCAGTAGTTTTTGTTTTAGTACGTGCTAATCGTTCTTTAACAATTGCATCTACTTCTTTCTGAGTAAAAGTCTTTTCAGTTCCTTCCTCAGTCTTCTTTTCTTCCTGATTATCTGCGGGATCAGTTCCCTCATTACCTTCCTCAGCAAAAAACTGATTTTGTAATGGATAGTTTAATAACTTTTTCATACTTACCTCCATTTATTGCCTGTCGGCCCATGATGTAGTTTAGTTGTATGTCTTACGCAAGTTTTGGACATAATAAAAGACAGTCTTTCAACTGCCTGTAAATCAGATACTTTGGATCACCTCACTATTTGTTAGCGTAGTAGTTAACAATTTCTACTTTCGAATCACCCTTATGCTTTAACTCATCAGTATAAGCATTCTTATAATAATCTCTTTTAGCTAATAAATTGCATGTTGGATTAGTAATTACTTCAGGTGACTGCAAATGTGGAGTTAATACTTCAATAGTAAAACTCTCTTCATTTTCAATCGCTTCGTCAATTTCTTCTAACATCTCATTTAACTTACTCATTTAATCACCTCCCTTAGTACTTAAAATCAAGTATTCGTCTTGAATATTAATAAAACTTTGATATAATTTAATTAAGAA
>CAYOAJ010000088.1:2029-7967 GCA_964401895.1 uncultured Herbinix sp. | reverse complement strand
CTTCACCTTTAACAGTTCCACCACAGTTTGGAGCAAGAGTATAGTTAACTAACCATGCAGGTCCAAAGTATCCAAAGATTTCTTTTTCCCCAACACCCTTCATATCAGCGAACCAAGCGTCTTGCCAGTCCTGAGTATCATTATGATAATCATTTTCTTTAAGTTTCATAGATAAATCTATAAACTCTTCACGCTTAGGATCAATATAAAGTTCTCCATCAACTATCCATCCTTTATCAGAACTATTCTCAACAGCATGCCATAAGTCACCATCGCCGGATATTATTCCATATCCCTTAGCTTTTAATTCTTCAGCAGCTTCAAAAAATTTGTCTAATCCTGGTCCAATCTTAGTCTTAATAACGTCTGGGTCATCTGTTCCCCAAACATCTTCAGCAATTGAACGACGATAAATAAAAGCTCCACCTGTAGCTTGGAAACCAAGTCCTACTAAATCTCCATCAGGGTTTGTTCCAATATCAACAGTGTATTGAGCAATATCAGATTCTTCTAAAAGACCATCTACATCAATACCTAAATTCTTGTATGGAGCAGCATATTTCCATGCATCTCCCTGGGTATACTTCATAACAAATGCGGCCTCTGCACAATAAATATCTGGTGCATCGGAACCACCACTTGTTAACGCCTGGTCAAGAGCTGGTTGGTAAGCTCCATCTGTTGTAGCTATGATTGTTGTATTAATATCATAACCAAAGTCAGGGTTAAACTCTAAAAACTTGTCAATAATTTTTGGTACTTCATCAGTAAATGCATAAAGATTAATTGTTTTTACATTAGGATCATCCTCTTTAACATCCCCCGAAGTACCTCTGTTTTTTTGACCACATCCTGTTAAAGCTAATGACATGACCAAAACTAGTGAAACTAATAAAGCAATAAAACGTTTCATACTTTCCCTCCTCATATTTTTACTTTATACAAAGTGTACATACAAATTATACACATTATATTCCATGCAATCTTCTTGTATATTGCGATTATCTGAGCAATTGTTGCTATCTTAAACGTTTCATTGTTAATTATATATATATATTCTTAAATTAACAAGTCTTTTTGCATATTTCTAATATAAAATATTTACATCTTCAAAACTGTCTTGTGAGTTGTGCTAAAAAATATTAATTTCTATAGGTTTATAGGACAAATTGCTTATACGCTATTTAACCTTGCATGTCCAAACTTGTCAATGTTATTTTAATATAAGCTTTTCTTTGCTAATTATCTTATATATATTCTAATCTATATAATAATATTCCATGGTTGTTCTACTACATATAAATTCTAGTTATCCATCCCTCTAATAGACCCTAATCCTAAAAGACTCCCGAATATTCCTAACAACACACTAAGGGAAGGAATTATAATTGTGATTTTATTAGTTAATTCTTCCTTTGCTGGAAGTGGTAGAAAAGGTATCACACCACTTATTTGTCCATAAGTATTATTAATCATCATTATTATAAGTCCAGTCGCCACAAGCCCACCAACAAGCATAAGAACAAATCCAATTAGTATATATGGAGTCCCTATAAAACTACTAGGAGCCCCAAGTAATCTAAGAGTATTAATTTGCTCCTTATTATTATAGATACCTTGACGAATTAAGTGAGATAATATAATTAATGTGGTAATACCAACTGCCACAAATACCAAATAACCAAAGATAGACATAATATTAGTTATATCTTTAATACGCTCAAGAATATCTCTATTATCTCTTATATAATCTATTTCTTCAAAGGATGCAACTTCTTCTAAAACAGTGTCCATTTGATCCATATGTATACCTATTTCCATAAATGCTTTAAAGGGATTTTCATCAAATAATTCTAATATTTCAGCCTCACTTCCAAGCATTTCTTCCATATTATCAAAAGCTTCCTCTTCGTCAACTATTCTCGCATCCCAGACACCTTCTAACTTTTTGATCCTGTTAACAAGTTCTAAGCTATCCTCTTTATTAATATCATCAATAAAATATGCACTAATCTCTGCTTCTTGTGATAAAACACTAACGATTCCTTCTCCTATACTACCAACCGTTATAACCAAAGCCAGTAAAAACAAAATAAGTATAGTACTTAATAAAGAGATAAAGTAAGTCAAAAAACTTATTTTAATGGTACGATAACTTTCTTTGAAGTAATATCCTATGTTATATATGAAATTTTTCATAAAGATTAATCCCTCCGTTCTACTGTAAACTTACCATTATCCACTCTTATGAAAGTTGCATCTTTCTCATCTTCAATCAAATGTGTGGCATGGGTAGTTATAATAACTGTTACATCATGTTGTCGAAAGGATTTAAAAATCTCAAGAATTTTAATTGCATTATCGTAATCAAGGTTTCCAGTAGGTTCATCTGCTAAAATCAAAATAGGTTTTCTTGCAACTGCTCTGGCAATAGCAACTCTCTGGGCTTGTCCCCATGATAAATTTTCCACTAATGCTTCCTTTTTATCTGACAAACCAACCTTATCTAATGCATTAAGAGCTACTTCCTTAGTTTTTTTTGGAGAAACCCCTAAAAACCTCATACCTATCCTTACATTTTCTAGGGCGGTCCTTCCTTCTATTAGTTTAAACTCTTGAAATACAGGCCCAATTTTTCTTCTTAATTTTTTTTTCTTTCTTTTTCTATTAGACTTCATCTCAATATCCATACAATGTAGCGTTCCTGTAGTAGGGTATTCCATCCCCAGTATAAGCTTTAAAAAGCTTGTTTTACCAGAGCCACTTGGACCGGTGATATACACTAATTCACCAGGCTTTATATCTATATTAACCCGGTCCAAAGCAAGTGTACCATCAGGATATCTCAAAGATAAATCTCTTGCTTTAATCATATTAACCTCCAATATAATTCTTTTAAAACATAATATAAAATTTCTAAATTAGAATGGGAATATTTTTATAACAAACTCTATATAATTCTCCTTAGTTGTAACAGAATCTAAATCTATATCAACTATTAACATATCACCTGCTACTTCCTCAAAATCTATTGCTAAGGAGCCTTCTTTAAGAAGTTCATCTATAGAAATCTTTTCTAATGGTAAGTTATAAAAAGTTCCACTTTTAACTTGGTAAACCATTGAGGTTGGACCTGATTGTAAAAACTGACCTTGAAGAACAAGACTTCTTTCTGGCACTTCTAAAATAACATTATCATCTTGAAACTCAAAAACAAGCTTAGGTAATTCAGAATTTTCGTCTATAATCCTGTTAAATGTATCTTGGTGAATAGCACCTTTTACAGAAAAAAGTGAAAACTCAATATTTAAATCATCTATAGTAAAGTTTCCTTGACGGATAATTCTCCCAAAATCCTCAACTATACTAGAGAAAATATTTTTTAAATCATCCCACATAAATTCTAATTCATCCAAATATTCTGAATATAACTCTTTCTCTTCCTTTAATGCATCTAATTTTTCCTCTTGATCTGCTTGTAGAAGCTCATGTATTCTAATAGCTTCATTAAGTTCATCTCTTTTTTCTACTTGAAACTTAATATTTTCTTGAAGTCTTTCTTGAGTTTCTATAAGAAGAAGTTGCGCTTCGTCAAGAGAACTTAGCAAGTCATCTATGTTTCGGGAAATGTCTTGTATTAAATGAATACGTTTTAGAAAACTTGAGAAGTCTTCTGCAGATAATAAAATCTCCAGATAACTAGCAGGACCTCCTCTCTGGTATGAAACTAAGACCTCCTCTAAAAGATTGAGATTCTCATCATATTCTTCTTGAATCTCCTTACCTTCCTCTTCTAAAACCTGCTCTTCTTTATTAAGCTTGTCAAGTTCCTCTGTCAACTTTTCTTCTTGTCTAAGCATTTCATCCATTTCCTGACTAATAAGGAACAACTCTTGTAATACTTGTTCTTCTTCCTCACTTATTCCTTCTAATTTATCCCTTGCTTCAGTAATGGGCTTTACTTCTCCATGGGCCTTTCCTGGAGTCAAACTAAGTAAGATCAAAAGCAAAATAGTAAATAATATGCTTCCACTTATACCCCATTTCTTTTTCAATAATGTCACCTCCATATTAGAATATTAAATAAGTATATAATAGTATTATAATAGAAACTATATAGTCTAACAAGTTTAAAAAGACGTCAACCTGCTTCATTTATATAAAGCAAATTGACGTCTTAGAATATCATGAATTTATATTTATAAAGAAAAACTATCAAAATAACCTTGAACTAATACAACTGGTGTTCCCTTATCACCACTACCAGAAGTTAAGTCCGATAAGGAACCTAATAAATCTGTAATCCTACGTGGAGTAGTTCCTAGTGAAGACTTATCACCAATCAAATCATCTTCTTTATTCTGAATATAATTGAAAATGGCCTTTTCTAATTCTTCCCCTTTTAAATCAGCAAAGTCATTGTCTGCAAGATATTTCAGCTTTACCTCATTTGGTTGTCCTTCTAAACCTTTTGTATAAGCAGGGGAAACAACTGGATCTGCTAGTTCCCATATCTTACATACAGGATCTTTAAATGCACCGTCTCCATATACCATTACTTCTACTTTTTTACCTGTTTTCTCAAACATTTTCTTTTGTATATCATCAACTATTGGTTGACAATCTCTAGGGAAAAGCTTAACTGAATCATCTGTAGCTAGGTTACTTCCCAATAAACCATATTTCTCATTGTATCCACTACCATCTATAGGTTTATTAAGTATCTCATCTAGGCCATATAATTTTTCTACACCAGCTTCACGTAAGACACGTTTTGTTCTAGCACTATTATGAATATCACAAGTAAGCACTGTCTTTGTATAAGAAAGTATTCTCCTGCAATCATTTGCAAGAATAATCTCCACTTCACAATCTTCATCAGTAATTATATTCCTATATAAATCTATATAATCAACGCCTGTATAAGCATGTTTAGTATAACCAAAGAACTTACGATAGTCTTCTTCTGTCAAAACATCAGTCCATGGATTAATGTTGTGTTCCTCTAGCTGATCTAGATCTACCATATAATTGCCAACTTCGTCTGATGGATAAGAAAGCATTAAAACAATCTTCTTTAATCCTCTTGCAATACCCTTAAGACATGGAGCAAATCGATTACGACTTAATATAGGAAAGACAATTCCTACAGTATCCCCAGCAAATTTTTCTTCTACATCCTTAGCTATATTATCAACAGTGGCATAATTGCCTTGAGCACGAGCAACAACTGCCTCTGTGATGGCTATTACATCCTTGTCATTGAACTGAAAATTTTCTTCTCTAGCTGCGTCCAAGACACTTTCAACTGTTATATCCACAATATTATCACCTTGACGTATAATAGGTGTTCTTATTCCTCTTGAAATAGTACCTACTGTTCTACCCATAAGTTCAAACTCCTTAATATATAATATATTTCTCATCTATACATAATATCCTGTATGTATGACACTTACCGAACTATTATAGCACGTTTTCACATTTAAGTACAACTAATAGTTATCACTTATTTATAAGTAATATTAATAACCCTTATTAGATACTTTTTTACCATTAATATAAAATGCTTTAAACTCTCTGTCCTTTATGGATTGCTTTTTTATTAATATTTGCTATAATGTCAAGTATAATCAAAGAAGAAAAGGAGAATTAATATGGATAAAAAAGTTGTAGTTGATAAAGCGAAACAAAATGAACCTTTAGTAACCCATATTTACACTGCAGATCCTTCCGCTCATGTGTTTGAAGGGAAAATATATGTATATCCATCTCATGACCTTGTAGATGATGCAGTTGAAGTTGACCACGATGGAGGTCAATACACTATGGAGGATTACCATGTGCTATCATTGGAAACTATTGATGGACCTGTTATAGATCATGGACAAGTTCTTCATGTAGATGATGTTCCTTGGGCATCAGAAAAGATGTGGGC
>CAYOAJ010000088.1:0-2019 GCA_964401895.1 uncultured Herbinix sp. | reverse complement strand
ACTGTGCTTATAAAAATGGAACTTACTATTTCTACTTCCCCGCAAAAGACAAGGATGGTATTTTCAGAATTGGCGTTGCAACAAGTAAAAACCCTGCAGGTCCTTTTAAAGCTGAACCAAATTATATTCCAGGTAGCTACAGCATGGACCCAGCTACATTTGTTGATGATGACGGAAGAGCATATTGCTACATCGGTGGACTATGGGGTGGCCAATTAGAGTTATGGCAAGGTGGAGTTTATAATCCAGATGGTAAAGAGCCTGCTGCTGATGAACCAGCTCTTGGACCTGTTGTTGCTGAAATGAACGAAGATATGCTAACCTTTAAAGAAGAATTACAAGAAATCTCAATCCTTGATGAGAATGGCGATCCAATTCTTGCAGGAGATACAGACAGAAGATTCTTTGAAGCACCTTGGGTACACAAGCACAATGGCAAGTATTACCTATCCTACTCCACAGGTGATACACATTTTCTGTGCTATGCAACAAGTGATACTCCAAAAGGACCATATGTTTATGGCGGAAGAATCCTTGAACCAGTAATTGGTTGGACAACGCATCATTCAATCGTTGAATTTGAAGGTAAATGGTATCTATTCTATCATGACTCATCTCTATCAGGTGGTATAGATAGTCAACGATCCGTTAAGTTCAGAGAACTAACTCACAATGAAGATGGTTCAATCCAAACTATGCATCCATACGAAGACTAGTTAAATAATTAAAAAATCAACTCCCTTGTTACTTAAATATATAACAAGGGAGTTTTTTATGCTTCAAGGGCTTTTGCCACATAGCTATCTTGATAAGTTAAGCTTGCTCAGAATGGCCTTTATCTCTTCTGTTTGAGCATCTGTAGCTGGAAGTAAGGGTTTGGTGCAGTACTCTTCCATTTGAATACCTCGAAGAACCATTGCCTTTTTAACTAATGGTACAAAAGGAACTCCAAAATCAAAAAGCGAAGCTAGGATGTCCATCACTTTTTGGTAATATGCAATCTTATCTATATCTTTATTATTAACGGCTTCCACCCAGTTTGTACTAACTTCTGGCGCTACGTTAGATAAGCCTCCTATTACTCCAGCTCCACCACTAAGTACATTATGGGCAAAATAGTCATCATATCCGGAAAACACCTGAAAGTCAGGGAAGTCTGGCAAAATCCTTTTAATTATTTCTCTAGTGTGGGCGAAATTAGTAACAGTATCTTTGCAACCTACTATATTTTTATTAGACTTACAAAGTCTAAGCATCATTTCTGGACTTATATCATATCCAGTTCTTTCAGGATAGTTGTAAATGTATATATTTGTCCTAACTGACCTAGCAAGCTGATTAAAATATTCCTCAACACTTTCTTCTGGCAGGGCAAAATAATAAGGGGGAACAACTATAACTCCATCTACATCAAGATCTGCACAATAATTAGATAATTCTATAGTCTCTTCTATCCTCATACCCCCTGTCCCAACAATCAAAGGCACCCTTTTATTAATATGCTTAGAAGCAGCTAGGATTAATTCTTTCTTTTGTTCCATACTTATTGCAAAAAACTCTCCCGTACTACCAAAGAGAATTATTCCGTCAACACCGCCTTCAATGACAAAATCCCATATATTTTTATTAGCCTCTATATCAATATTCAAATCCTTATCAAAAGCCGTAACAACCGGCGTAATAAATTTTGTTTTCATATAAGCCTCCTGTTTTTTTGTATTTCTACTAGTAGCCTGCCCCTCTTGTTGCTCCCGAAAACCTACCATCTGTAATCAGGGCTACTGTCCCATTAAGTTTTTCATCACAAACGATGGCTTCTGTAGTCATAAACATTTCAGGCATTCCAGACCCTCTAGGCCCCTCGTAGCGAATTACAATAATATCACCAGGATTTATATTTCCCTCTACTATGGCCTATGGGCATCTTCTTCTGAGTTAAAAACCCTTGCTATGCCTTTATGCTTGCGAAGGTTTTTTACACATGCAGAATATTTCATTACGCTTCCCTCAGGGGCAATA
>CAYOAJ010000087.1:0-8082 GCA_964401895.1 uncultured Herbinix sp. | reverse complement strand
AAGTTCAAATCGTATACTAGCGGAGGCAAATGTAAATCCTAGCACTCGTGTTAGGGATCTTACAGATGATGAAGTAAGAAGAATCCGTCAGGTAATTGATGATACCCAACAGGTAGAGGGTGATTTAAGAAGAGAAACTGCTCTTAACATTAAAAGATTACAGGAAATTGGATGTTATAGAGGAATTCGTCATAGAAGAGGTCTTCCAGTTCATGGACAAAATACAAAGACTAATGCTAGAACTAGAAAAGGCCCAAAAAAATTCGCTATTAAGAAGAGATAATAAAGTTTGAATCCGATAGGAGGGTTTGTTAAATGGCTAAGAAAACTGTAGCTAAAAAAGGCACAAGAGCAAAAAGACGTGTCAGAAAAAATGTTGGACATGGACAGGCACATATCCAGTCAACTTTTAATAATACAATTGTTACATTAACAGATGCCGAAGGTAATGCTGTTTCTTGGGCTAGTGCAGGAGGCCTTGGTTTTAGAGGATCTAGAAAATCAACTCCATATGCAGCTCAGATGGCAGCTGAAACAGCAGCAAAGGCTGCATTACCACATGGCCTAAAAAGCGTAGAAGTTATGGTTAAGGGCCCAGGTTCCGGTAAGGAAGCGGCAATCCGTGCACTTCAGGCTACTGGTATTGAAGTAACAAGTATCAAGGAAGTGACACCAGTTCCACATAACGGTTGTCGTCCGCCAAAACGCAGAAGAGTTTAAGAGGAATAGGAGGTAGTAGATAATGGCAAGAGATATGGGACCAGTTTTGAAGAAGTGTAGATCCCTTGGAATTGAACCTGCCTATATGGGTATTGATAAAAAATCCAATAGGGCGGTTAGAACATCAAGAAGAAAACCAAGTGAATACGGTCTACAATTAAGAGAAAAACAAAAGGCAAAATTCATATATGGAGTTCTTGAAAAACCTTTCAGGAACCTATTTAATAGAGCACAATCAATGAAAACAGGCACAGCAGGTGAAAACCTATTAGCATTACTTGAGCTTAGAATTGACAATGTAATGTTTAGGATGGGATTCGGTCGTACTAGAGCAGAAGCTAGACAGATTGTAAATCACAAGCATGTTTTAGTAAATGGCAAATGTGTTAATATTCCATCATATACATTAAAACCTGGTGATAAAATTGAGATAAAAGAAAAACATAAAAACACAATAAGGTATAAGGATGTCTTTGAAGTTACTAGCGGAAGAATTGTACCTGAATGGCTTGAAGTAGATCATGAAGCACATACAGGTATTGTAAAGGAAATTCCTACAAGAGACCAAATTGATGTTCCGGTGGATGAAGTATTAATTGTTGAGTTGTACTCCAAATAATAATTAGTTTGATTAACATGGTACACTTAATAATAAGCATATACCCAAAAGGAGGGTCCTGTTGTGTTTGATTTTGAAAAACCCAGAGTTGAGATTGCAGAAATTTCCGAAGATAAAAAGTTTGGACGTTTTATAGTGGAACCATTAGAGAGAGGGTATGGTACTACCTTAGGGAATTCCCTAAGAAGAATTATGCTTTCTTCCTTACCTGGTACTGCTATAAGCCAAATTAAAATCGATGGTGTTGAACATGAGTTTAGTACAATCCCTAATGTTAAAGAGGATGTTACTGAAATTATTTTAAACATTAAAGATCTGGCAATAAAAAACACTAGCGATACGGGAGAGCCTAAGACAGCATATATTGAGGTTGAAGGCGAGAAAGTTGTTACAGCAAGCGACATACAAGCTGACCCAGATATTGAGATTCTTAACCCTGACCATGTAATAGCAACCCTATGTGGTGGTTCTAATAGTAGACTTTTTATAGAGCTAACTATTACTAATGGAAGAGGTTACGTTAGTGCAGATAGAAACAAATCTGATGATTTACCAATTGGGATTATACCAATTGATTCTATCTATACTCCAGTTGAAAGGGTAAACATTTCAGTAGAAAACACCCGTGTTGGTCAGGTTACAGACTTTGATAAGTTGACTATAGATGTATTTACTGATGGAACTTTGGTTCCTGACGATGCAATAAGTCTAGCAGCTAAGGTATTAAGTGAACATCTTAATTCATTTATTGATTTATCGGAGGATGCTAAAGCAGCCGAAATAATGGTTGAAAAAGAGGAAGAAGAGAAGGACAAAGTATTAGAGATGAGTATAGATGAATTAGAGTTGTCTGTACGATCCTATAACTGTTTAAAGAGGGCTGGTATCAACACTGTTGAAGAATTAACTAACCGAACAGCTGAAGATATGATGAAGGTTAGAAATCTTGGACGTAAATCTTTAGAAGAAGTCCTTACTAAACTTAGCGAACTTGGCTTAACTTTAAAACAAAACGAAGAATAGATAAATTTCATTATCAAAGCTTTAAAGGAGGGAATGAAATGGCAGGTTACAGAAAGCTTGGCAGAACTGCTAGCCAGAGAAAGGCTTTGCTTAGAAACCAGGTAACTAATTTATTATATCATGGTAAAATTGTTACAACGGAATCAAAAGCTAAAGAAATTCGAAAAATTGCTGAAAAAATGATTGCACTTGCAGTTAAAGAACAAGATAATTATGAGACAGTTACTGTGACTACAAAGGTTGCACGTAAAGATAAAGATGGTAATAGGGTAAAAGAAGAAGTAGATGGTAAGAAAGTTAGTGTATATGATGATGTAGAAAAGTCTATAAAGAAAGACAATGCATCTCGTACTCATGCAAGAAGACAGATGAATAAGTTCCTTTATCCTATAACAGAAGTTCCTACTGAGAATGCAGGTAGGAAGAGAAATACTAAATCAATTGATTTAACTGATAAATTATTTGATGAAATTGCACCTAAATATACTAATCGTACTGGTGGTTATACCCGTATAGTTAAAATTGGGCCTCGTAAAGGGGATGCTGCAATGGAAGTATTAATAGAGTTAGTCTAAATAAATAAGCCAGGGACGTTAGCTTAATAAGTGAACGTCCCTTTTTTATAATTTCTTTTCTTTTTTATACTTATCTGTTACAATGGTGAGAAGTGAAATTATAAAAGATATATATACAAGGAATGAGGAAGACTATGGATGATATGGTTAAGGTAGAGAACCTAGCATTTGAATATATAAGAAGAGATGAAGAAGGAAATATAGAATCTGTCAATCGAGCTATTGACGGAGTTAATATAGATGTGAAAAAGGGAGATTTTATAGCTATTCTCGGGGCCAACGGCTCGGGTAAATCTACTCTTGCAAAGCATATTAATGCTATCTTGTATCCAACAGAAGGGACTGTGTGGGTTAATGGGATGAATACCTTGGATGATAAACATCTTTGGAACATCCGGCAAAGTGCAGGTATGGTATTTCAGAATCCAGACAATCAGATTATAGGAAATGTTGTTGAAGAGGATGTAGGTTTTGGACCTGAGAACTTAGGTGTTCCTACAGATGAGATTTGGGACAGGGTAGAAAGTAGCCTTAAGACAGTTGGAATGTTAGAGTATAGACAACATTCCCCTAATAGGTTATCTGGTGGACAAAAGCAAAGAGTTGCTATTGCAGGAATTATGGCAATGCAGCCAAAGTGTATTGTCTTAGATGAGCCAACAGCCATGTTAGACCCTGAAGGTCGAAAAGAAGTAGTAGCTACTGTAACAGAGTTGAACAGGAAAGAGAAGGTAACCATAATCTTAATAACACATCATATGGATGAAGTTACTGATGTGGATAAAATATTTGTTATGGATCAGGGGCAGGTAGTTATGGAAGGAAGCCCAAGGGAAGTCTTCTCACAGGTTGAACTGATAAAAAAGTATGGGCTATCTGTACCACAGGTTACCGAGCTGGCATACGAACTTAGCCAGTCAGGACTAGATATTCCTCAAGGGGTTCTTACTATTGAGAAATTAGTGGAAGTCTTAAGTGCAATAAAAAGTAGGTGAGTTCTATGCAAATGAATTTTGATAAAGTTAATTATGTATATGGTGAAGGGACTACCTTTGAACAACATGCTATAAGGGATGTAAGCTTTCAAATCTCTGAAGGTGAATTCATAGGCTTGATTGGGCATACTGGCTCAGGTAAGTCCACATTAATTCAGCATATGAATGGCTTAATAAAAGCTGACAGTGGTAAGATATATTTTCAAGGAGAGGATATTTATGACCCATCATATAACCTTACCCAATTAAGAAGTAAAGTTGGTCTTGTTTTTCAATATCCTGAGCACCAATTGTTTGAAACTACTGTCTTAAAAGATGTTGTATTCGGTCCCAAGAATCTAGGCCTTAGCAAGTTAGAAGCAGAAAAAAGGGCTTATGAGGCTCTTGAAATGGTTGGGTTAGATGAGGAACTCTATGAGGCATCTCCATTTGAATTATCTGGAGGTCAAAAGCGTAGGGTTGCTATTGCTGGAATTCTTGCAATGAAGCCAGAGGTGTTAATCTTAGATGAACCTACTGCTGGTTTAGACCCAAGGGGACGAGATGATATTTTACAACAGATTAAGAAGCTTCACGAAGAAATGGGGACTACAGTTATTCTAGTAACTCATAATATGGAGGACGTTGCAAAATATGTAGACAGAATTCTAGTTATGAATAAGGGAAGCTTAGTTGTTGACAAGCCAACTAAGGAAGTGTTTTCTCAGTATAAAGAGCTAGAAAGTATGCATCTTGCAGCTCCTCAGGTAACTTATATTATGAATGATTTGAAAGATAAAGGCTTCTCTGTTAGAACTGATGTTACAACTGTAGCAGAGGCAAAACAAGAGATTTTGAAAGCACTAAAAGGCTAGACATAGGAAGTGAGATCACATTATGATTAGAGATATTACTATAGGACAATATTATCCAGGAGACTCCATACTACATCGCTTGGATCCTAGAATAAAATTAGTAGCTACATTTCTGTTTATAATTTCGTTATTTTTGTTTGATACATTTTATGGATATATAGTAGTTCTTATTTTTTTAGGGTCAGTTATAGCCCTATCAAGGATACCATTGAAGTTTATCTTTAAGGGTTTAAAAGCAATTGTAGTATTGTTGATTTTTACTCTTGTATTTAACTTGTTTCTAACTCCAGGTGAAGAAATATTTAGATTAGGTTTTCTTAGAATCACCAAAGAAGGAGTGCGCTTTTCTGCATTTATGGCTATAAGGTTAGTATTGCTTATACTAGGTTCTTCCCTAATGACATATACAACTACCCCTAACCAGTTAACAGATGGATTAGAGAAGTTATTATGGCCATTAGCTAAGATAAAGGTGCCAGTGCACGAGATAGCGATGATGATGTCCATAGCCCTTAGGTTTATACCAATCCTTTTAGAGGAGACTGATAAGATTATGAAGGCTCAGAAAGCAAGAGGAGCAGATTTTGAAAGTGGTGGGATTATAAAAAGGGCAAAAGCTTTGGTTCCTATATTGGTTCCCCTTTTTGTGTCTGCATTTCGCCGTGCAAATGATCTAGCAATGGCCATGGAAGCAAGGTGCTATCAAGGTGGGGAAGGTAGAAGCAAGATGAAACCCTTGGTTTATGAAAGAATAGATTATATAGCTTACCTATTTATTTTATTTTATCTGGGACTAGTAATTGGAGTAAGACTTGCAGAAGGTTTTTTCTTATAAAAGATAGATATATGGGGTTATATTATGAGACGTATTAAGTTAGAAATTGCATATGATGGAAGTAACTATTGTGGTTGGCAAATTCAGATTAATGGTACAAGTGTGGAAGAAGTAATTAATGCAGCCCTATCAGATTTATTAAAGAAGGATATAAAGGTAATAGGAGCTAGCCGGACAGATTCTGGTGTCCATGCTTTGGGAAACATAGCTGTATTTGACACAGATACTAGAATACCTACTGACAGAATTAGTTATGCCCTTAATCAGAGGCTGCCTAAAGACATCCAAGTACAAAGTTCAACTGAGGTGGACAAAGATTTTCACCCTAGGTATATAAAGAATAAGAAGACATACCAATACAAGATATTAAACCGTAAATTTTCACTGCCTACAGAAAGGCTATACAGTTATTTGATTACCTATGAGCTGGATTTAGATGCCATGAAGGAAGGGGCAGCTTATCTAGTTGGAAAGCATGATTATAAAAGCTTTTGTTCTGGAAAAACTGATGTGAAAAGTACAGTTAGAACTATATATTCATTAGATATAGATAGGAAAGGGGATATGGTTCTAATAAATTTTGTTGGAGATGGTTTTCTATATAATATGATTCGTATTATTGTAGGCACACTAATAAAAGTGGGTCGAGGGGCCTATCCTCCAGACAAGGTTAAGGAGATACTTATGGCCCGTGATAGAAGCTTTGCAGGTCCAACTGCACCAGCTATGGGCCTTATGCTAGT
The DNA here is from genome assembly GCA_964401895.1 of uncultured Herbinix sp. Classification (GTDB taxonomy): domain Bacteria; phylum Bacillota; class Clostridia; order Lachnospirales; family Lachnospiraceae; genus Mobilitalea. The sequence continues at coordinate 1,718 of CAYOAJ010000087.1, read as the reverse complement.
AAGTATTGATTATAATGATCAAGCATGAAAGGTAGGGGTCAAATGTTTGATTTTTCGACTGATTTATATACTATTAATGACACAACAATAATTCTAAGATTAGTTTTTTCCGTAATATTTGGAGGAATTATAGGATTAGAGCGTGGAAGAGTAGGACGTCCAGCAGGACTTCGTACCCATATTCTTGTATGTTTAGGTTCAGCTTTAGCTATGATGACAGGTGAATATATTTTTGGTCGTTATTCTAGTGGGGACCCAACAAGGATGGCTGCTCAGGTTATATCAGGAATTGGTTTTTTAGGGGCAGGTACGATCCTAGTAACAGGAAGAAATCAAGTCAAAGGACTAACCACGGCCGCGGGACTTTGGGCAACAGCTTGTATGGGAATAGCTATTGGAAGTGGTTTTTATAAGGCTGCGACATTAGCAACCTTGCTTATTGTATTTGTAACAGTGGTTCTTCATAAATTTGAAGACTATCTACTTGCTAAATCTAGGCTTTTTGATGTATACATAGAATTTAACAGTGCTGAAAAAATTGCATCCTCCATAGAGAATATTAAGGCTGCAGTAGCTGAGATAGAGGGGACAGAACTGGTTAAATCAGCTTATAATAACAATAGCTCAGTTGCAGCTATAATGACTATTAAATTGAAGAAAGATGATGCAATATTTGATACTATAGCAGTAATCAGTAAAATAGATGGAATAGATTTTGTAGAGGAAATCTAATGCTTGACACATTAGAAAATATATAATATAATAATTCAATGTGACGTGAGAATACTTGAGCCAAAGCCCCGGTAATTGTATTCGTAGCGTAAATTATAAATTATTCTTAGCAGACAATTAATATATTAGATAAATTGTTGTGCTAATTTGTTACGAAATATTATTGGTAATATTTTCATAAGGAGGAAAAACCGATGAAAAGTTATATGGCTAATCCGGATACAATTCAGAGGAATTGGTATGTGGTAGATGCGACAGGACATACGCTAGGTCGCCTTTCTTCAGAAATTGCTAAGGTGTTAAGAGGTAAACATAAACCTATTTATACACCACACATTGATACTGGAGATCATGTTATAATTATAAATGCTGACAAAATTGAAGTTACAGGTAAGAAGATGGAACAAAAAACCTACTATAATCACTCAGGTTATGTAGGAGGCTTAAAAGAAACAAAGCTTAGTGAAATGATGACTAAGAAGCCTACTGAAGTTATTATGCTCTCTGTAAAAGGCATGCTTCCAAAAGGACCTTTAGGAAGAAAGATGTTAAAGAAATTACATGTTTTTGCTGGAGCAGAGCACCCTCATGCAGCACAAAACCCAGAAGTATTAGAGGTTAAATATTAATCGAAAGGTTGAAAGGAGGAAATAACATTGGCTAAGGCAAGATATTATGGAACAGGTAGAAGAAAAAGTAGTGTAGCAAGAGTATACTTAGTACCTGGAACAGGTAAAATTACTATAAATAAAAGAGAAATGGATAATTACTTCACTTTAGATACTTTAAAGACTATTGTACGTCAACCACTTGAATTGACAGATACACAAGATAAATATGATGTTCTTGTTAATGTAAAAGGTGGAGGTTTTACAGGTCAGGCTGGAGCAATTAGACACGGTATTTCAAGAGCTTTATTAGAAGTAGATGCAGAGTACCGTCCTGCTCTTAAAAAGGCTGGTTTCTTAACAAGAGATCCAAGAATG
>CAYOAJ010000086.1:0-8084 GCA_964401895.1 uncultured Herbinix sp. | reverse complement strand
ACCAGGTTGGAAGAAGCAGGTTTTCAATCTTTACTTGATGAGATTAATCATAGGTACCACTCTGCCAGAAAATAAACTACTGAACATGATGATATAAGGAAATGGGGATAAATATGAATAGTAAATATAAAATCAAAGTAATAGCTATTGTTTTTATGATTATGTTAGTTTTAACTGCATGTAATAAGGATAAAGGCAAAGAAGATCCAGCTATTAATGATAATAAGATAAATGAAAAAGAGGATTTAGAAGAAGAGGAAGTATGGGAATTTGATGATACCGTACGTTTAACTATGGAAGATTTAAAAAAATCCTATCCAGACAAAGAAATATTATTGTGGGTTTATGATGACATGATGACAATTAGTCCAGATGTAAATAAAGCCATAAATTCAACTTTAGATAATAAAGGTTATGAATTTGTAATCTTATTTAAGGAGATAGATAATTCGGCAGTTGAAGAAAGTATCGATAAGATGATTGAAGAAGGAAATCCTCCCGATATTATATGTGGAGGCTTAGGAGATGCTGGGACCCTACAAGGAACATATCGTTCAGTAAAGAAGGGATGGCTTTTAGAGCTTGATTCTTACCTAGAATCGGAAGAAGGAAGAGCTTTAAAAGATGTTTATCCTAAAAAAATGTGGAAGTCCTTTGATGTCAATGGGCATATCTATGGTATAAATGGATTTCTTCCATATAATACAGACTTGGTATACTTTGTGAATCAAGAACTTGCTGATAAATATAATATATCTCTAGAAGAGATAGCAAACTTGCAGCCATCAGAGTTAGGAGATATTCTTGATATAGTGTATCAAGGGGAAAAGTCAAAAGATTTTATAACTTATATATATGAAGAATATTATCTAGCTTGCTACTCTTCCCTATATGATTACTTTAACAGGGGTTGTGATGCAATGGTTATTGATAATCGAGTGAAAAATCCAGAAGCAGTTAATATCTATGAACAGGAAGACCAAGTTAGCTATTTTAGCTCTTTAGCCAAGTATAGGGAAAATGGATATTTGACAACTAATCAAGAGCAAGGGGAAGGGGCTGTTAATGTAAATAGCTTTTTTATTTATCAAGGAAGAGATGATATATTTGGAGATAAAGGGGAAGAAGTAATTAAGTTTATAAAAGAAGATTTTTCAAAGGTTAATGATGTGGCTATAGTAACTTATGCACCAGATTATGTAAGCAAACAAGGCAATGGAATTACAGGAGTATGCAAGCATTCTGATAAAAAAGATCTGGCATTTCAGGCTTTATCAGTGGTATATTCTCAAAAGGATCTATCTGACTTGCTTTTATATGGTGTAGAAGATGTAGATTATGAATTAAATGATGGAAAGGTGGATTTAGATGGAACTCCTTCTTTTCGTAGTTTATATTTTGGCAATCCAATAATATCAACATCCACTCTTAATGAGCCTACCAATAAAAAAGAATATGTTTTTGATAAAATCAGTAAGATGGAGGTTTGCGATACAGTTGGTACTTATATAGAATTAGGTGATCTTACTGAGGAAATAGATAAAATAAATTCTATTACTAATGAATATGCAGGCTTATTTGATGGGTTATACCCTGATGTTGAAAAAACTATTAATGAGCTAAATGCTAGGCTGGAAGAAGCGGGTTTTCATTCTTTACTTGATAAGATCAATCATAGGTATCATTCTGCAAGCGAATAAACTACTGAACATGCTGATATAAGGGGGATTGCCTTTGTGTAGGAGAAATATAACTTTATTGATAAAAAACAAAGTATTTATGTGGATAGTTATTCTATTATTTTTTCTAAACGGTGTATATATATATAAATCAGCTGTGGATGAATATAAAAATATTCATGCATATGAAGAAATCATGGAATGGTTAAGCAAGAAAGAAGATCCAGTTGCCACTTCTAATGCCTATCTGAACTTTTTATTTGTAAACTATGACAAGGTACAATTTACAAAAAGCTTCTATGATGAATACACTTTAGTATCTGAAGTCATGGAATACATAGATAATGTTAGGGATTATGATGTAACTATCGAGAATTTAATAAAAAGCATTGATAACAGGTCTCAATTTGCTTTCTTTAATCAGACAAAAAATAGTGGGGGAAGTGCAAAGAATACAAAGGAAGCCTACCTGGCACTTTTTGATGTAAAGCCTAAGGAAGGGAATTATTTTGCTGTAGAGAAATTTATGAATGCTGGAGTTACTGATGGAATTCATATTCTAATAATTATTGCTGCCTGTAGCTTTCTTTTGATTGAAGAACGGGAAAAAGGTATATATCAACTAATAAAAACTACAAAAAGAGGCAGGCTATCATTTTATTTTTGGAAAATGGGAGCCTTAATTGGTGTTTGCTTAATAAGTACGATACTGCTTTATATTTTCTCTTTTGTATTATATGTAACTATATATGGTTGTGATAGTCTTCTTCTACCGATTCAATCAGTTCCTGGCTTTTTGTTAAGCCCTTATAAGATAAGCATTGCAGAAGGCTTAATACAGTTTGCTATCTTTAAAGCATTAGCCTTTATAACTATTACTGTATTTGTAATGTTTACATGCCTCTTGCCTATAAAAGCATCAATAGTTTACTTACTAAATGCTCTTGCTATGGGGATTTCAGCTGCTATGTATCTAGGGATTCCTAGAAGTTCAAAATATGTAATATTAAAGTTTGTGAACTTCTTTTCCATCTTAGATGTGAAAAATTATATAAACAGCTTAAATTATTTTCCCTTTGCTAATCGGGAAATTCCCCTATTAGAGTTTAACCTTTTTATAATGGCTGTGTTTTTTATTATATCAGCATTATTAGGGATATTAGCTTATCTGTCTTATAAGAAAACAAAGACTATTAAAGTTGACAGGAAAAAGGAAATCAGTTTATTTAATATGAATGTATTATCAAATGAATTTGTTCGATTTTTCTTATTACAAGGAGGCTTACTTTTATTATTGATATATATTGTATCAGCAATATATAGCCATGATTTTAACGAAGTGAAAAGTGAAACAAACCAATATCTTAAAAGCTATGTAAATATGCTTAACGATATGGAGAAAGAAGAAGCAGCCTTATGGATTGATAATAAGTTAATAGAGTTGGAAGAACTTGAAAAGGAAGCTTATAAGTTAGATCTTCTTCATCAGGAGGGCACTTTGTCAGACCGTGCCTATGAAGATGGTCAGTATATCATTAGAGAACAACTTAGTATAAAACCAATAATCTTAATTCTAAAAGAACAGTCCCAATACATAGATAGAATATGGGTAAAAAGGGCCATTGCTTGTGATTATTTTTATGAGCCCTTGTATGAAGACGCCTTCGGGGAAAGTGGAAGGGCTGATAGGTATATGAATGGGATAATTATTGCTCTTTTTGCAGTAATCCTCATTATCCCATCATTTGCTTATGATAATCAATATAATATGGACAGATTGCTTCTAGTAACCAAGAAGGGAACAAATCAGCTAGTGAAAAGCAGAATATTTATATCATTTTTAGTGTCTACCCTTTTAATTGTGCTTATGAAAATAATTAGGATAATATCATTAGATTCTAGACACGGTATAAGTGGATTGTCTAGCCACTTGCAAAGTATTCCTTGGTTTGAAACATTTCCCTTTGCAATTACAGTAGGGGGATTTCTTATACTTCAATCTGTAATTGAAATTATACTTATCTTATTCCTTTGTTTGTTTTTAATTGCTTTATCTATGAGGGGAAAAGAAGTGGTTCAATCTCTTTTGTATGGAATAATCTTTTGTGTGTGTCCAGTGGTTTTAGGACTTTTGGGCTTTGGACCAGCCACAAGATATTGGATAAGCCCGTTTTTGGTATCAGATACAATTCTTATGAATGTGAGATGGGATGCATATATTAACTTGTTAATAGTTGTCTTGTTGATAATATTTATCTATATAAAATCAAGGCATAAATGGAGGGGCAGTTATGGAATTACGGGTTAAAAATATAAGCAAATCTTATGAGAAAAACGTAGCCTTAAAAGAAAAAAAGAAGGCTCTTAAAGAATGTAGTTTTACTTTAAATAAAGGGATTTACGGTTTGATGGGTCCAAATGGTGCAGGGAAAACTACATTAATGAATATCATTGTTGGAAATCTTAAACCTGACAGGGGAGCAATTTTCTTTGATAAGCAGAATATAAAAAGTATGGGTTCTAAATATAGAGAACTTATAGGCTATATGCCTCAACAGCAGTGGATGTATGAGAATATGACATGTACTCAATTTTTAACCTATATGGGGGCTTTAAAAGACATGTCTGGAAAGACTGCAAAAAAGCGTATAGGTGAAGTGCTGGACCTAGTGAACTTAAGAAAAGAGAGAAATAAAAAAATTGCTTCTCTTTCAGGTGGTATGAAGCAACGCCTGCTTATAGCTCAAGCAATATTAAATGATCCAGATATTCTTATCTTAGATGAGCCTACAGCTGGGGTAGACCCTAATGAAAGAATCAGAATTAGAAACCTGATATCTTCTATAAGTTTTCAAAAGATTGTTATAGTTGCCACCCATGTGGTTTCAGATATTGAATTTATAGCCGATGAATTTATTCTATTGAAAGATGGACATTTATTATATAAAGAGCCCTACAATGAATTGGTAAGTTTAATGGATGGCAAGGTCTTTGAATGCCTTGTGAAGATGGAAGAGGTAGAGGACTTTTCCAAAAGTCATAAGATTGTATCTTTAAAGAAGGAAAAAGAAGATGTAAGAGCTAGAGTTATATCAGAGGAAAGTTTAAGCGGTTATGATAGTAGGGCAGTTGAGCCTAGCTTGGAAGACTTATATCTACATTTGTATGGTGATAAAGTAAAAGCATTAATTTAAAGACATGTAAGCCCAGAAATGCTATAATAAATATATAAAAATAAAAGGGGCGATTCTTATGAATCATAAACTACTTACTTTACTATTAGAAGAAAAGGAAATGAAATTAAAAGGTGGGTTATACCATTTTACGCAAGTTAAGCTTGCTTATAATTCTAATCGAATTGAAGGTAGCCGGCTTTCAGAAGATCAAACCCGATATATATATGAAACCAATACGCTTAATATTGAATCAGATGAAACTGTAAGTGTTGACGACATCACAGAAACAATTAATCATTTTTCTTGTTTCGATTATATGATTAATCATGCTGATGAGGAACTTTCAGAAGATATGATAAAAGAGTTTCATAGAATTTTAAAACGTAATACCAGCGATGAACGTAAAGAATGGTTCGCGGTTGGAGATTATAAATCAAGACCTAATATTGTAGGAGATACTGAAACTGCAAGCCCTGAGAATGTTGCAGATGAAATAGCTAGATTGCTTTCGGATTATTCTGAAAAAGAGACGGTTACAGTTAATGATATTATAGACTTTCATTATTCTTTTGAAATTATACATCCATTTCAGGATGGTAATGGGCGAGTAGGTCGTATTATCATCTTTAAGGAGTGCTTAAAGAATGATATTGTGCCCTTTATAATAGATCATGAACATAAGCTCTTTTATTATAGAGGCCTAAAGGAATATAAAAACGAGAAAGGCTATCTTGTTGATACATGTCTATCAGCTCAGGACCAATACAAAGAAGCGGTGGCTTACTTTTATCCTGATATAGTCTTATGATATTTGAATGCAATAGTTAATGCTATGGAATCATACATGGCTTCACCAGATACTCACTTGCCATTGATGTGCCGAACTTTTCAAATATAGCTTGATTATAAACATGGGCGGCAAATATGTCGCCTTTTAGCATGTTCATAGCTATTTCGCCTAACTGTTTTTCTGCTTGTGGAAGATTACTTATAATAGGTATATTTCCTTCTTCTTTAATCCTTCTTACAAGATTACTAGAAGACCTTCTCATTCCCAGTATTCTTCCGTAGGCCGTATAGCCATTCTTATTAAAAGTCTCGAATTCTTCCTTTTTTATATTAAGAAGAACATGGGTTAGGACCCGGGATATTCGGGTGTAAGTCATATTTTTTGTTTTTACTTTTTTAAGTAAAGTATCAATATCCACATCAAGATTAGTATTATTTTTTATTCTTTTTGCTAAGTCTTCATTCATATCAGCATAAGAAGTAAGATTTTCTACATCTTCTGAAAGGAGCTTATATTTTATAATAGATGAAAAATCTTCTTCAGTAATGGGGAAACTTTTATTAATTTTATCTAATAAAATATTATAGACCCCTTCAGGAAGATATGCTTTTACCTTACTCTTAAGATTTTTATCATCATTTTTTAAAATATCATTCCTAATAGCTGTTGCCGAACTTATTTGCCCAGCATCTGCCAGACTATGACTATCTGATAAACCTAAGCTGTCATCATGATAGTGGGAGCTTACTCTTTTAATAGTTACTGCTTCTATCTTTGAAGAAAACTCATCCAACGCCTTAAGGTATTCGATTCCTAGAATGTTATTAGGCTCAGATAAGGTTTCCAGAATTAACTTATAATCACTTGATTTACTTCCCTGAAAATGTTTGGTAGTAGCCTTTTCCCTGGCAGCAGGATAGGATAGGCCCATTTTACAATACTCTGCAATCTGCTCATCAAAAGAAGGGGGAGGATTATTTAAAAACATAGCAGTATCTTTAAGAGCTTTGATATCACCTGATTCACTGCCAAAGCAAAGATAATCCACTATAGAAAGCTTATCCAATAATGATACTGCCCCCTGGGCAAAGTATTCAGCACTAGCTGTTGCATAGTAGGTGGGGAGTTCAAAGACCAAATCAGCACCATTATCTAGAGCCATCTGGGCCCTAAAATATTTATCAATTATTGCAGGAGCACCTCTTTGAACAAAATTTCCGCTCATAACAACTACCACATAATCTGCCTCTGTTACTTTCTTAGCTTCTTCTATGTGATATTTGTGCCCATTATGGAAAGGGTTATATTCAGTTATTAATCCAAGAACCTTCATGTAGACCACCTCTATCTATGATAGATAAATTATAACGATATTATTAAGATAAGACAAGGAAGACCTAGAATAATGTTTCACTTGCTTTTTTATACTTGTCACTTCCTTAATAATGTCCTATAATAAAAGTTGTGACTTTTACCAATTATATATAATATAATTGTTATAAATGAAAAAATAAATGTGTTGAAAAGGAAGGTGCAAACATCATGGGATTTATTGATGTAATTAAGGAAAGGGCTAGGGGAAGTATAAAGAAAATTGTATTACCTGAGACAGCTGATAGGAGAGTTCTAGAAGCAGCCCACAAGGTTTTAGAAGAAGGTATTGCCGACATAATTCTAATAGGCAACAAGGACGAAATTGCTAAAGCAGCTGAAGGCTTAGACTTATCTAAGGCTACAATTATCGATCCAAACCAATCGGACAAGCTTGAAGACTATACCAACTTGCTTGTAGAACTAAGAAAGCATAAAGGTATGACCCCAGAAAAAGCTAAAGAACTTCTTACTAAGGAAAGTCTTTATTATGGAGTTACCATGGTTAAGGCAGGGGATGCAGATGGTATGGTAGCAGGTGCTGTTAGCTCAACTGCTGACGTTCTTAGACCAGCCCTACAGATTCTTAAGACTGCACCAGGAACAAAACTTGTATCAGCTTTCTTCTTAATGGTTGTTCCAGACTGTGAATACGGTGCTAATGGAACATTTGTATTTGCTGACTGTGGTTTAAATCAGAATCCAGATGCAGAACAACTTGCTGCAATAGCAGGCAGTAGTGCAGAAAGCTTTGAACTTTTAGTAGAAGAAGAGCCTATGGTTGCAATGTTATCCCATTCAACTAAAGGTAGTGCAAAGCATGATGACGTTGATAAGGTTGTTGAAGCAACAAAAATTGCTAAGGAATTATATCCAGATGTAAAACTGGATGGAGAATTCCAATTAGATGCAGCGATTGTACCTAGCATTGGAGCATCTAAAGCGCCTGACAGTGATATAGCAGGTAAAGCTAATGTACTAGTATTCCCAGACCTTGATTCTGGTAACATTGCATACAAGATAGTTGAAAGACTAGCTAAGGCAGATGCATATGGTCCAATTACTCAA
>CAYOAJ010000085.1:0-8111 GCA_964401895.1 uncultured Herbinix sp. | reverse complement strand
TTCAACCCCTACAACCTTCTTAGCTACTGGAGCAAGAAGCTGAGCAATTGTTCCTGTTCCACAGTACAAGTCGAATATGGTCTTATCCTTAGTTTCACCCACATACTCTCTAACCTTCCTATACAGAACCTCTGCACCAAAAGTATTGGTCTGGAAGAATGAAAATACCGATATCTTGAACACTAATCCCAGTACTTCCTCATAGATATTATCCTGTCCATGAAGAAGATACATATCATCATTTTGAATTATATCTGCCAGGCTATCATTATAGGTATGAAGTATTCCCCCAATGCTACCAGTCAGTTCTAAGTTAAGAAGCCTCTTAATTAAAGGATCGTAAATTACTTTCTGGGCCTTTTCCCTATCATTTATATTGCCTATACTATCTTCATCTGCAATCAACTTCTTCAGTAATTCTTCTTCCTGACTTGTTGTTATAATATTTAGAAGAAGCTCACCTGTCTTTGCTGACCTACGAACTAGTAGATGTCTAAGATAACCTTTACGTGTCATCTTATGATAATAGTCCGCTCCGACTTCAGTAAAATAATCTAATACACATCTAAGTACCTTATTGTAGTCATTATCCACAATAGCACAATCATCAGCAGTAATAATGTCATAGAAACTGGCCCTTTTATGTAGGCCTAGGGTTAAGGGACCATCTTTCACATCATCACCAAAAGAATACTCCATCTTATTACGATAGTGCCATTCACTAGGGCTAGCTAAGATACCTTCATATTCATAGTCCTCACATACTTGATCTAGCAACTTAAGAACTTGGCTTTCCTTAAGCTTTAACTGATCTTCATAGGGTATTCTATGATAATTACAGCCACCACAATCTCCAAATATGCTACAAGCCTTATCCCTTGTCTCGGTAGGAGATAGTTCTAGTATCTCTATTAGTCTTCCCTCTAACTTTCCCCTACGCTTCTTTGTTAATATAAAGCTTATCTTTTGCCCAGGTATACAGTTCTTAACCGTAACTCTCTCACCTTGAGATGCAACAATTCCTTTATTGGGAAACTTTAATTCTTCTACTATACCTTCATATATTTGTCCTTTTTTCACTCTATTTATGATTTGCCAATCCTATAAGATATTTCTCTGGCAAACTTCCTCCTTGACATATTATCTATTTAATCTCTCTCTACTATAATGCATCCTTTTAATAGATGCAAGACTAAAGCAAATATGGCTTTACTTTAAAACATCAGAGTGGTAAAATAGAATATGGCTATATGTATACTTATGATATCAGACGAAAGGAAGGGGATCCCTATCATGAGTAAAAAAATAAGAACATCCGCAGTAGACCATTTATTTGAGGCTGTTCTACATCTTGAGGACAAGGAAGAGTGTTATATCTTCTTTGAAGACATCTGTACAGTCAATGAGCTACTTTCTTTATCTCAGCGATTTGAAGTGGCTAGAATGCTTCGTGATGGTAGCACCTATCTAGAAATTGCAGACAAAACAGGTGCGTCAACTGCAACAATTAGTCGTGTTAATAGATCATTAAACTATGGCAACGACGGTTATGATATGGTTTTCTCCCGTATGAAAAACGGAAAAACTGATAAGGCTCAATAAATCTATCAGTTAATTATAAAAGGGTTGCTTTGTCTAACATAGCAACCCTTTGTATATTCTTATCTATTCATCAATGTAATCTATTATCTTCTCTATAATATGTTTTCTTATGTACACATCAAAACACAGGACGGATATAAATGAAAATAAAACTAGGAACTCTTTATCTTGTGGATTCTCAATATCTGTATATCTTTCCTCCGTCTTCTTCAACTTAGCCATCATATCTTTAAAAAGATTATCGGTCTGGTCTTTCTCCAGGTCTACAATCACCTTGTAAATGTCTTCTAGTTTGTATTCTGCTTCTTCACCAAATGTTCTTTCAGTTAGGGGATCAAATAAACGTCGAATGTCATTGATTGATAGTATATTCTTAAAATAATATATAAAAATTAAAAGAATCATATGATCTTTAGAATATTTTTTCTTTAAAGGCGGTGGTATTAATTTATTCTTTGTATAGTTATTAATCATGGTCTTAGTAAGCAGTTTATCATCACTATATCTTTTTGAAGAGTTAAGATTTTCATCCATAAAAGTTGTAATCTGGTCCATATATAAATCTATATTAGGTATATCGTCAGGCTCTATATAATTAAGTTCATTTAGACTTTCTAACAAGGTTCTAAAATGATATTTCTTATCTTTTCCCAATAAAATCACCTCTTTTTTATTATATAGTAACCGATACTAGATGTCAAAGCTAAAACAATACTTCAAACAGTCTATTAGTTCATCCTGTTACTTGAAAGGATTTTTTATAAATGTTATAATTTACTTAGAGAGCTTATTAAAAAACATATAGAGAAAGGTTAATTATATGAACATATATGACACATTAAATCCTGAGCAAAAAGAGGCAGTCCTCCATGATAAAGGCCCACTACTTCTTCTAGCCGGTGCAGGTTCAGGTAAGACAAGGGTATTAACCCATAGAATTGCCTACTTGATACAGGAGCGAGGAGTAAAGCCATGGAACATCCTTGCTATTACATTTACTAACAAGGCTGCTAGTGAGATGCGTGAACGAGTTGACGATATTGTAGATGAAGGTGCTGAATATGTATGGGTAAGCACATTCCATTCAACCTGCGTACGAATACTTCGTAGATATATTGATACTATAGGCTACGAACGTAATTTTACTATATATGATACTGATGACCAGAGAACTCTTATGCGTGATATTTGCAAATATCTTGATATTGACACAAAGAGAATTAAAGAAAGGGCAATTCTTTCTGAGATCTCCAAGGCTAAGGATGAGCTAATTACTCCAGAAAGATATGAGAGATCTGCTGCTGGAGATTATTATAAGAAGATATACGCTAAAGCTTATGTTGAATACCAAAAGAGACTTAAGAAAAATAACGCAATGGATTTTGATGACTTAATTGTTAAGACTATAGAGCTTTTTGAAGCTAATAATGAAGCCCTTACTTATTTTCAAAACCGCTTTAAATACATAATGGTTGATGAATATCAAGATACTAATACAGCACAATTTAGATTAATTGAATTACTGGCTTCAGGAGTTAATGAAGAAGGTAATAAGGAGTACAACTTATGTGTAGTTGGTGATGATGACCAGTCCATTTATAAGTTCAGGGGAGCTAATATTGAAAATATACTTAACTTTGAGAAGGCATTTCCCAGTGCAAAAACAATAAAATTGGAACAAAATTATAGGTCTACTAAAAGCATCTTAAATGTTGCCAATGAGGTTATTAAGAATAATACAGAACGTAAAGACAAGGCCCTTTGGACTGATAATGAAGAAGGACAACCAGTTTCTTTCACCCAATATGATAATGGCTATGAAGAAGCTGATGGGATAACAAGTGAAATCAACCAGATGGTTAGAAATCAAGAGGCAAGCTATAATGATTTTGCCATCTTATACAGAACCAATGCCCAGTCCAGGCTTTTTGAAGAGAAACTAATTATGAGAAATATACCATATCAAATCATTGGAGGGACTAACTTCTACTCTAGAAAAGAGGTTAAAGATATTGTCGCCTATCTTAAAACTATTGATAATGGCCAGGATGATATCTCAGTTAAAAGAATTGTTAATGTTCCAAGACGGGGAATTGGTCTAACTACAATTGATAGGGTAACTAATTATTCAATTACTAATGATATGAGTTTTTATGAGGCACTTACCAGGGCCCAGTCTATACCAGGTCTTGAGAGAACCGCTTCCAGGATAACACCCTTTGTTAGCCTGATTGAAGGTATAAAGGATAAAACCCTTCATGAAAATTATGACATAAAAGAGATTATTAATGATATACTAGAAGCAACTGGTTACTTAAGAGAACTTAAGGAAGATGGTTCAGAAGAAGCCTTAGACCGTATTGAAAACATTAACGAGTTAATTAGTAAATTAGAATCCTATGTTGATGGTGCCGACGAACCTTCTTTAAGTGGATTCTTAGAAGAGATTGCCTTGGTTGCTGATATTGATAACTTAGATGAAAATGCAGAGCATATTGTTTTAATGACACTGCATAGCGCTAAGGGATTAGAATTTCCATATGTTTATCTGACTGGTATGGAAGATGGACTCTTTCCAAGTTATATGGCCCTTAGCAGTGATAACCCAGAGGAAGAACTTCAGGAAGAAAGAAGATTGTGCTATGTTGGTATCACTAGGGCAGAGAAGAAATTATCATTAACAGCTGCCAAAGAACGTTTCCTAAGAGGAGAACACCGCTTTAATAGTCCATCTAGATTTATTAATGAGATACCCCGCTATCTTCTTACTAAAAATGTTCCTGAAAATACAAGGAAAACTATAAGTTTTGATTCATATAAAAAACCAACAATTAATAGACCCACCATTAGAAAACCCAGAGACTTTGGGCAAGCTACTCTAGCCAGCTTGGATTATGAAGTTGGGGATATGGTTAAACATCAAAAGTTTGGACTTGGAAAAGTTTCTAATATTGTCAAAGGCGGAAAAGACTATGAGGTTACAGTTGATTTTGATAAATTTGGAACAAAGAAATTATTATCCACATTTGCCAAATTAACTAAAACAAATTAATAATAGGTCTTGCATAAAAATCGTATGAAGTGATATCATATAATATAACTTAAGACTATAATGCTTAGGAAGGGATGATAATATGAATAATAAACTAGAAGAACTTATGAGTGCTGCAAAAATCAATGATTTCTTACGAAGGAGGGATCCTGTGGAGCAAAAGAAACGTAAATGTTTATGGGTACTTGCTATAATAGGTGGTATTGCTTTAGTTGCAATGATTGCTTACGCTGTGTATCGTTACATGAATCCAGACTATCTAGATGACTTTGATGATGACTTTGATGATTATGAAGAGATGTTTTCAGATGATGAAGATACTCCTGCTATTCAATCCGATTCATATGATTTTGAAGCAGAAGCTTCTGATGACGACTACGTATCTGAAGAATAATATTATTTTCTAAAATATTAAAGAAGGATAATAATTGCCAGCTTTTACATTGGCTAACTATTATCCTTCTTTTTATTTTTTCTTTTTTGGTGCTTGCCAGCAAATCTTAGGCAGCAAATTTCAAACTATTCTGCTGCTTTTGTAGCAAATTCTGTGTTTATAAGTTCTTCGTAAGGAACTTTAGAGGAAAGTTCTCCTGCCTCTATTAAGATGTCTTGTAGAAGGTTGAAACTTTCTTCTTCAAATATAAGATTATCCTTCCAAGTGTCTTGCTCATAGTATCTAGTTACAAGTAGAACCAAGGTTTCTTTATCAGTCTCTTTAAATTGACCTGATATCGTCTTGGCAATCTCCTCAGGAGTGTGACTATTAACATACTCCATTCCCCTTTGTATTGCATTAGTAAAGCTTTGAATTATCTCAGGGTTTTCTTCAATGTAAAACTTCTTAGCAGAGAATGCCGTATAAGGAACTAGACCACTTTCTACTCCTAGGGAAGCTACCACCTTTCCTTCTCCTTCTAGTTCTAGGCCTGTAGCTGCAGGTTCAAATTCTATTGTGTAGTCCCCTTGCCCTGAGGCAAATGCCTGGGATGTTAGGCCAAAATCAATGTTTTGAACTATATCTAGGTCATTTTCAGGATCAATTCCTTGTTTCTTTAAGATGTACTCAAAAACCATCTGAGGCATTCCTCCTACCCGGCCGCCTATAACAGTTTTTCCTTTTACATTATCCCAAGTAAAGTCCTCATTAAGATCCCTAGATACAAGGAAGTTACCAGCCCTTTGGGTAAGCTGGGCAAAGTTAACTACATAGTCTTCCGCTCCTTCTTGGTAGACATAGATAGAGGCCTCAGAACCCATAAAACCTATGTCTGCATCTCCACTTATAACTGCAGTCATAGTTTTATCAGCTCCAAGACCATTTACCAGATTGACCTTTAAACCCTCGTCCTTAAAGTAGCCTTCTTCAATTGCAACATACATGGGTGCATAGAATATGGAGTGGGCAACTTCGTTAAGTTCTACCTCTATAAGTCCGTCATTTCCTTTACATCCTGTTGTTAATATCATCATAGCAATTACTGCTATGATAGATATAAGCTTTCTTTTCATGAAACCCTCCAGAATATATATTATTCTTATTAGTATATGGTTTATGGGAAGGTTTTGTGATTGCCTTTAAATCATCTTAGTTAGGTCTTTTCCCAAGGACAACACTTATCTCTTTATCAACATATTGGTCACCCTCTAGTTCTTTTACCTCTATAATCAATTCTTCACCTGGCTTAGTGTAACTCAGAATATTTAATAGATCATCAACTGTTTCTATCTTTATTCCATCTGCTCCTACTATAATATGTCCTGTCTCTAGCCCCGCTTCTTCCGCAGGTGAATCTTCTACTATCTCATTAACGTATATTCCCACCGGCATGTTAAAGCGTTGAGCAAATTCCTCTGTTATATTCTGTGCTGATGTTAGCATAATTCCTAGGAAACCCATATCCTTAATATCTGTTACCGCTTCTCTATTCATTAACATTTCAATCATAGGTATAGCTTCTGTTATTGGAATTGCATATCCCATTCCTTCTACTGCCTGACCAACATTCTTCACAGTATTAATTCCAATTACTTGTCCACGGGTGTTTATAAGTGCACCTCCGCTATTGCCTGGGTTTATTGCGGCATCTGTCTGAATAAGTTTCATCATAACACCCTCGATCTCAACCTCTCGGCCTAAGGCGCTAATATAACCCACTGTAACTGATTGTCCGTATCCAAGGGCATTTCCTATAGCTACAACCATTTCTCCTAGTTCTAGGCTATTAGAATCGCCTAGAACGGCAACCCTGATTGAGTCTATGGTCTCTGCCTCTAGTTCTTTTATTGGTACTTCTAGAACGGCCAAATCTGTCCTTGCATCTGCTCCCTTTACATTAGCCATTGCAGTGCTGTCATCTTCAAATACTATCTCAACTTGTTGAGCACCTGATATAACATGATTATTGGTTACTATCAATATATGTTCTTCACTTTGGCCAATTATAATTCCTGATCCACTACCTTCAAAAGGCCTTGTAAGCCTTCTTCCCCAGAAATCTATTACGGTATCCGTTCCCGAAGCATTAATAGCAACTATAGATGGCATAAGATTATCTACAATATTAGTTACATCAGTAACTACACCATCTACTACCACCACTTCTCCGTCAACATCTGCTTCACTTTTTACCTGGCTTACTATATCAAGTTCTTTATCTTCCTCTATATTAGTATTAAGCTTAACCCTTATCTCATTGTCAGGATTAAAATACCTATATCCTTGGTATCCAGCTCCAGCAAAAGCTCCAACAAATAAAGCAGCTAGGACAAATTTAACAATGCCAAATCTTCTTTTCTTCTTAGGCTTCTTCCTATTCTGATTCTGCTGATTTTCTTGATAATAATTATCCTGCATACAATTCTCCTTTCTGTCTAATCTGCCAAATATCTATATCAATTATATTTTTCTATGTTTATAGTCTAACAGTAATTTATGTTCACTTTGTGATTACTTCTTTAAACTTCTATGAAGTTATTAAAAGCTACCGAGAATTTTAAGGTCAATTGCCTCTTCCTTTATACAGTAAAGTGCATTTTTCACTGCTGGATCATCCATAGTCCCTTCAATGTCTACAAAAAACCTATATTGAAAGGCCTTGCCTGGAATAGGTCTAGACTCTATCCTTGTCATATTAAGCTTATTGTATATAAGATGGGATAGCATATGATACAAGGCACCACTTCTATGGGGAGTCTCAAAGCATATACTAGTCCTCTTAGCATTCTTTGTATAAATGCTTTTATTAGATATAATAATAAATCTAGTAGAGTTAGTATTATCATTATTAATCTTTTCTTCTAATAATTCTAGGCCATACTTTTCCCCAGCAACCTTGCTGGCAATTGCCGCTTGACTTTTATCTTGGTTTTCTAAGACCTTTCTTGCACAAGCCGCAGTACTAGTTCCCTCTATTGCTTTAAGACCTGGATTTTCCTTAAAGAAGTCAGAACATTGTAA
>CAYOAJ010000084.1:0-8339 GCA_964401895.1 uncultured Herbinix sp. | reverse complement strand
ATTTTTGTTTATATCTGATAGTAATTCTGTTGATATTTTACTTAGTCTGGCTTCTGTATAACGCATAGCTGCAGCCCCATCTCCATCAATGGAACCAAAGTTACCATGACCGTCTACCAGTGGATACCTTGTTGAAAAATCTTGTGCCAATTTAACCAATGCATCATAAATCGAAGAATCACCATGAGGGTGATATTTACCCATAGTATCACCGACAATACGTGCACATTTACGGTGCGGCTTGTCTGGTCCGTTATTCAATTCGGTCATTGCATATAAAATTCTTCTTTGTACTGGCTTTAAGCCGTCCCTTACATCAGGTAAGGCACGGGAAGCTATTACCGACATGGCATAATTTATATAAGATTCTTCCATTGTGTTTTTTAAATCAACTTCCTGCATCCTATCGAAGATATAATCATCCATTACTTTTCCTCCGTTTTATACTAAATATCTAAGTTCTTTACTTTTTTAGCATTCTCTTCTATAAATTCTCTTCTTGGCTCTACTTCTTCACCCATTAATGTGGTAAATGTCATATCTAATTCAGACAGGTTTTCCTCATCCATGGTTACTTGAAGAAGAATTCTTTTTTCAGGATCCATGGTAGTGTCCCAGAGTTGTTCTGCATCCATTTCACCAAGACCCTTATATCTTTGAATAGTAAAATTTCCATCTCTACCTATTTCTTCTAAATATTCATCTAATTCAATATCACTGTATAAATATTTTTCTTTCCTACTCTTTGTTACTTTGTATAAAGGGGGCTGAGCCATATATATATATCCTCCCTTAATAAGTTCTGGCATAAACCTATAGAAAAATGTTAATAATAAAGTAGCAATATGTTCTCCATCAACATCTGCATCTGTCATAATTATAATTTTATGATATCTTAGCTTTTCTATATCAAAATCATCAGAAATTCCTGTTCCCAATGCTGTAATTAAGGTTTGTATCACTTCATTTTCTAAAACTCGATCTAATCTTGCTTTTTCAACATTTAAAATTTTACCCCTAAGAGGAAGAATTGCTTGTGTTGCCCTAGATCTTGCACTCTTTGCGGAACCTCCCGCAGAGTCCCCTTCCACTATATATATTTCACTTTTGGCTGGATCTTTTTCTGAACAATCTGCCAATTTACCAGGAAGGTTAGCCCCCTCTAAAGCTGTTTTTCTTCTTGTTAAGTCTCTTGCCTTTCTTGCTGCATCTCTTGCCCTTTGTGCCATAATTGCTTTTTCACAAATAGTTTTTCCTACAGAAGGATTTTGTTCTAGATAATATCTTAGTTGTTCACTAACAACCCCTTCTACAGCACCTCTTGCCTCACTATTTCCTAACTTCTGTTTTGTCTGTCCTTCAAATTGTGGGTCCTTAAGTTTAATACTTATAATTGCAACAAGTCCTTCACGAATATCTTCACCACTTAGGTTTTCTTCTGACTCTTTAAGGTATTTAGCTTTTCTTGCATACTCATTAAATGTTCTTGTTGTTGCATTTTTAAAACCTATCATATGAGTACCACCCTCTGGGGTAGTAATATTATTTGCAAAACTATAACATCCTTCAGTATAGGTATTGTTATGTTGCATTGCTACTTCAACATAAACACCATCTCTTTCCCCTTCACAATAAATTATTTCTGGATAAAGGGGAGTTTTATTACGATTTATATATTCTACATATTCGATTATTCCACCAGCATAATGAAAAACTTCTTCTTTTTCTTCTTCTCTTTCATCTCTAAGAATAATTTTAAGGCTCTTAGTTAAGAAGGCCATTTCTCTAAGTCTCTTTTTCAATACTTCATAATCAAATATGGTCTCTTCAAATATTTCCTTGTCAGGTAAAAATGAAATCTTTGTTCCATTTAAATCTGTCTCACCGATTTCTTTTAGGTCGCCCTTTGCTTTACCTCTTTCATAAGATTGCTTATACTTTTTACCATCAACACATATTTCAGCTTCTAGCCACTCAGATAATGCATTAACAACTGCAGCACCAACACCGTGAAGTCCTCCGGACACTTTATATCCTTCTCCATCGAATTTTCCACCTGCATGGAGTATTGTGAAAACTAATTCTACAGCAGAAACACCTGCTTTTTTATTAATTCCTACAGGTATTCCTCTCCCATTATCTATAACTGATATGGAGTTGTCTTTATTAATTGTTACTTTTATTGTATCACAGTATCCTGCTAATGCTTCATCTACTGCATTATCTACTATCTCATATACTAAATGATGTAATCCTTTACTTGATGTAGTACCTATATACATACCTGGCCTTTTTCTAACAGCTTCTAATCCTTCTAAAACCTGTATTTGATCAGCACCGTAATTATTACTCATTTACTCAATCCTCCATACTAATTATAAATAATATTAATTTTCCTTTGTTACACTTCCATTCTTGACATGGAATATTTTATTTAATCGGAATCTATTATTTACAAACTCTTCTAAGCCTGTACATGTTACAATTGTTTGTATATCTCCTATGCTATTTAATAAAAATGTCTGTCTATGATGGTCTAATTCTGACAATACATCATCCAATAAAAGTACTGGATTTTCTTTTATTTGTTCCTTAACTAAATCTATCTCAGCAAGCTTACATGAAAGGGCTGCAGTACGCTGTTGTCCTTGAGAGCCATACTTTCGAATATCAATATCTTTAATTAAAAATTTTAAATCATCTCTTTGTGGTCCTATACTAGTTGATTTAACTTTTAAATCTCTATCTAAAGAATTGTTAAGCTTTTTCTTAAATTCTTCTTGTCTAACATTTGGCTCATATTCTACTTGTAGACTTTCCCTTCCTCCAGTTATTTTACTATGTATATCTCCTACCAACATATTTAATTTTTCTATAAAGTTAAATCTTGCATCAATAATTTTAGTTCCATATTCTAGCAACTTTTTATCCCATACTGGAAGTGTATCTAATAAGTTTTTTTTATATTCTATTTGCTTTAGCAAATTATTTCTCTGCATGAGTATTTTATTATAATTAGTTAAATTATATAAATAAATTCTATCTATTTGACTTATCTCTATATCCATAAATCTTCGTCGTTCTGATGGTCCATCTTTTATAATATTTAAATCTTCTGGTGAAAAAAACACAAGGTTTAACATGCCAAAAAGTTCACTTTGTTTTTTTATGGAAATCCCATCTATAGCGACTCCCTTAGATTTATTTTTTTTTAGATGTAAATCTATTCGGTGGGAAACCTTATCTTTCTCCAATATTAATTTTATATGGGCTTCATCTTTGCCAAATCTTATTATCTCCCTATCTTTACTTCCTCTATGGGATTTTGTAGTTCCTGAAAGATAGATAGCCTCAAGTATATTTGTCTTTCCTTGAGCATTATCCCCATATAGTATATTGGTACCACTATGAAATTGCATCTTAAGATTTTTATAATTTCTATAATCTTTTAATTCTAAGGATTTTACAATCATATAAGCACCAACAATTCTAATGTAATTTTATAATATTTTGTCTTATTTTACAATTTTAATATGTTCACTTTCATATTCCACTATATCACCATGATAAAGTTTTTTACCCCTTTGATAAACGGTTTCTCCGTTGACTTTTACTCTTCCATCAAGGATTACCATCTTAGCATCAACGCCAGATCCTACTAAGCCTGCTGCTTTCATAGCCTGGCCTAACTTTATATATTCATTTCTTAAGATAATCTCATTCATTATTTTCACCTATTTATTCTCTAACTTCAACATTAATATTAACGGGAAGAATTAGATAAATATATGACTCTTCCTTATCTCTTATAAAGCATGGAGACTTAGCGTTAATCAAATAAATATCTACTGTTTCATCGTCTATTACCCTTAAAGCATCTAGTAAAAACTTAGGATTAAATCCTATAACAATATCCTTACCCTCTAGGCTTATACCTATATCTTCATTCATTGAACCAATTGCTGTAGTAGTAGAAAGTTGTAAATTATCACCACCAGCTTCTATTATTATTGGTTTCTTATCTGTTTCCCTTATCAGGAGGGATGCCCTTTCTATACAGCGGGCTAATTCATTTTTATTAATACTTATCTTAGTTTCATAATCACTAGATAACATCTGATCTATACGATAGTATTCCCCTTCTATTAATCTTGTTAATACAAGAGTATCATCAAATTCAAAAAGAGCATGCTTGTCTGTAAAGTAAATTTTTACAATAGAAGATGCTTCTCCATTTAAAATTTTACTAATTTCATTAAGTGTTTTTCCAGGAATAATAACTTTTATATCTTCAAATTCATTTTTCAAAGGGATTTTTCTAATAGAAATTCTATGGCCATCTAATGATACAACCCTAAGTACGTTATTCTCAACTTCAAAAAGTTCTCCGGTCATTATCTTATTATTTTCATTATCTGAAATTGAAAAGACAGTTTGTCTTATAACTTCTTTCAAAGTAAATTGGGATATCTCTAATGCGTTTTCTCTTTCTATCTCAGGTAGAAAAGGAAATTCCTCTCCTGATATACCAGATATGGAAAATTTAGCATTTTCACAAACTATATCTGTAACATAATTATCATCAGTCCTAATAGAAACCTCATTGTCTGGTAGTTTTCTAACTATTTCTGAAAAAATCTTAGCATTTAATGCAACCATGCCTGATTCAATTACATTTCCCTTGACTAATGTTTCTATTCCTAACTCCATATCATTAGCAATCATCTTAATCTGATTGTCCCTTGCATCAATAACTAAACTTTCTAATATTGGCATAGTTGTTTTTGCTGCAACTGCTTTAAGAACTATATTAACAGAATTTAACAAATCAGATTTATCACATTTTATATTCATTTGTGTATGAATTCTCCCTTCCGGCCCTTCTGGCATAAATATATAAATATATAAAAGATTATCGTAGTAATAGTAATAGGGGGTGTGAATTTGTTGAAAACATGGCTTAGCCCTTAAAGATCATAGCTTATAGCGAATGATAACCATGTTTATAGCCCCATTTTATCATGTTCATAAAAGGCAAGTTATCAACTTACATTTAATGTAATACTAATATTAACATTTTATCCACCATTTATCAACTACTTATTAACATCTTAAGTTGATAGATTTTATTCTGGATTAATTTTCTTTATTAATACATCAATTGTATTTACCAATGTTTGATCTTCTTTTAGATCATTCTCTATTTTATCATATCCATGGATTACAGTAGAATGATCCCGTCCTCCAAGGGTCTTTCCTATATCAGTAACCGATTCTTCTGTAAGTCTTCTTGTTAGATACATAACAACCTGTCTTGGATGAGAAATATTTCTACTTTTATTTTTTGAGTAAATTTCAGCTGGAGTTATATTGTAGTGTTCAGCTACAATATCAACTATTAGCTCAGTTGTTATGATTCTCTTTTCATCTGGAGATATTATATCCTGTAGAGCTTCTTCTGCAAGTAATAAGTTAAGATCCTTTTTCTTAAGACGGGAAAAGGCTACTATTTTAGTTAGGGCCCCTTCTAATTCACGAATATTTGATTTAATATTCGTAGCTATATATTTAAGTACTTCTTCGTCTACTTGAAGTCCATCCATTTCTTCTTTTTTTCTTAGAATAGCCATTCTGGTTTCATAGTCTGGCTGTTGTATATCAGCAAGTAGCCCATGTTCAAAGCGAGATCTTAACCTATCTTCTAAAGTAGTCATATCTTTGGGGGGTTTGTCACTGGATATAACAATTTGTTTTTTAGATTCATAAAGTGTATTAAATGTATGGAAAAATTCTTCCTGTGTTCTCTCCTTACCTATAATAAACTGAATATCATCTATTAATAGGATATCTATGCTTCGGTATTTTTCCCTAAACTGAGTTGTTGTATTTTTTTGAATAGCATCGATTAATTCATTAGTAAACTTTTCACTAGTTACATATAAAACCTTAGCATCTGGATTTTGGTTTAGGACAAAATGAGCAACAGAATGCATAAGATGAGTTTTACCTAGTCCTACTCCCCCGTAAATAAAAAGAGGATTATAAATTTCCCCAGGTGTTTCTGCTACAGCTAAAGCAGCAGCCCTTGCAAATTCATTGTTTCCGCCAACAACGAAAGTATCAAAGGTATATCTGGGGTTTAAAAAAGAAGGAATATTGTTTTCTTTCCTTTTTATAGCTTGTTCTGATTTTTTGGTATTAGATAATTGACTAGCCAGCACAAAGGTTATATCATAAGTTTCATTCATAATTTCTGCTATTGATACTTTTAACAAAAGCTCATACTTAGATTTAATAACATTGAGACTGGGGGGTCCTATTCTCTCATCATTAATTAATACAGTTATTACATTGTCTTTTACATCATATACCTTTAGTGGTTTTAACCAAGTATTATAAGAAACTTCAGTAATACCATATTCAGTTACTAGATATTTTAAAATATCCTCCCATTTTGATTCAATTAAACTCTTCATTTCAGCCTCCATCGATATTCACATAGTAATATCTTATAACAATTCAGATAATTTATCAATGATTATTAAAATCAAGAGAGAGAGTTTCAGGATTTGTGGAAATGAGTATAAAAAAATAAACATTGTTAACATGCTTAAAATGTTTATAAAATAAGGATTTAATCAAAATAAAATAAAAAATAAACTTCTTATCCACATAGTATAGAAACTTATCCACAAATTATATTCTAATTATATTCTATATATAATGAAATTAAATATTATTATTAAACATTTACTTGACTCGAGGCTTGTATGCTAATATAATATACGTGATATTCTAATATTAATTATAGGAAAAGATGTGTTCTAGAATTTAATGATTAAGTTCTAGAACTATTCATAATGAATTTGCATATTTATTTTTTAGTTTATAAAGGAGGTGCATATCGATGAAGATGACATACCAACCTAAAAAGAAATCTAGAAAAAGGGTTCACGGTTTTAGAAAAAGAATGAAAACAAAGAATGGTAGAAAAGTATTAGCTGCCAGAAGAGCAAAAGGAAGAAATAAACTATCAGTTTAAATTATTTGCTAGGTCGCATTTGTGTGGCCTTTTCTTCTATGTGGTAATTTATTGGATAATTATTTTGTTTAATAATTAGAAAAGGTATTGAAGTGTAGAATGGAATTCACAGAGAGTTTAAAAAAGAATGAAGATTTTAGAAAAGTATATCGTACAGGAAAATCATATGCAAATAAGTATTTAGTTATGTATATTAGAAGAAATTCAACTGATAAAAATAGACTTGGAATATCAGTGAGTAAAAAGGTAGGTAATAGTGTAATTAGAAATAGGCTTACCCGCTTAGTAAGGGAAAGCTATCGATTATCGGAAGATAGTATATTAAAAGGATTTGACATAGTAATTGTAGTTAGAAGAAATGCAAGGGATATTTCTTATTTGGAGATGAAAAGTGCATTATTACATCTTGTTAAAATCCACAGAATAGAAAATAATAGGAACAGTTGATAATAAAAATAGCAATAGAGATGAAACTATAGAGGGATTAATTTGATTGCAAAAATTATAATTTTTATAATAGAATTATATAGAAAGAACATATCACCTCTTAAGCAAACCTCCAGCTGTATCTATACGCCGACCTGCTCTTTATATGCAATACAAGCATTAAAAAAATATGGATCAATTCGGGGGACATATCTAACCATAAGAAGGGTACTAAGATGTAATCCTTTTAAAAAAGGTGGATATGATCCGGTACCATAAGGAAATGTACTTATCCTAAGGAGGAAAATTAATTGATAATGTTAAGAGGTATATTGAAACCTGTTGCCAGTTTATTTGGCATTATTATGAATGGTATATATAATTTTTTAAGTTTATTTGGGATTTATAATATAGGCCTATCTATTATTATATTTACCTTTATTACTAAAACCTTAATGTTGCCTATAAATCTTAAGCAACAGAAGTTTACAAGAATATCGTCTAGGATGACACCTGAACTACAAAAGATACAGGAAAAATATAGAGGCAAGACCGATGAAAAGTCTATGGCTAAGTTTAGGGAAGAACAACAAGGAGTTTATAGAAAGTATGGTGTAAGTCAATCATCAGGATGTTTACCGATGCTTATTACAATACCAATTCTTATGTCCTTGTATGGTGTTATTAATAATGTTCCAGCCCATGTAACAAAAGTTGCAGTTCCTTATGACCAAGCAGCTTATGCTATTATGGAAAATGAAGACATCTTGCCTATTTCTGATGTTTCAGATGAAATTATTAATATGATATCTGACCAAAACAATGCTGATGAAGATGTTATTAATGAATACACTGAGATAATAAAGAAATA
>CAYOAJ010000083.1:0-8379 GCA_964401895.1 uncultured Herbinix sp. | reverse complement strand
TTTTGATTCTAGCTATAACTGTTGGCTTTTCTTCAACTTCTGGTGTAATCCTTCGAACTTCACTTATGTCAATTGTTACAGTACTATAATCAACCTTATTATCAATAGTTCTCAATTTTGTCTCATAATTTTGCAATTCATACCTTATGGATGTTAAACGACTTTCTAAGGTGATTATCATATCAATAGTGTCTGCCTTTTCTAATAATTCAAACACTCTTTCTTGCTCAATTTCCAAAGACTTTTTACGACTTTCGGTGTCAACATAATCTAAGGTAACATTTTCTGTTGACTGGGACCGGTTAACTACATTGGAATTATTATCTACATGAGCTACAAAAGCATCTAGCTTGTTTTTTGGTATCCTAGCTATGATTTTACCTTGGCGATTCATATTCCCGTAATAATATTTCCTTCCACTTATGTCCGAATTTTCAATATAGCCTCCTAGGGAGCTAATCTCATTCTCAATGCTATTGATAAGGTTATCAAACTCTAAGGTCTCTACTTCTAGATTCACCCTCCGGATAATCTTCTCCATGTCATTGACCTTAGAAAGACCCTCATCAAATAAACCCGTATTCCCCGTATTAGTTGCAACTGAGCCAGGACTAGCTTCCTTTTCCCCCTTCTCACTTGAAACAAAATCCTCACTATCATCATAACTTCCTGAACTATCATAATCCCTAGCTGTTTCAACAGATTCATACTTATCACTTTTAGCACATGCACCTATTAACAAGCCTGATGTCAGTATTAATGTCAAAAATAATTTAAGTTTAAATTTTTTACTTTTCATAAAACCCTCCCACTCTTTTATAGTAATAAAAACACTTTTCGGATTTCACCTTCTAATACTTAGACGATTTATGTATTGTCCTAGTTCCCTTTTCCTTCATCTATTATTTTTAATAAGCTATCAAGATAAGCGTAATTCAAAAACTCCCCCTTCTTCACCATCTTTTTCAACTCTTTATGATTTACCCATTTAGCTTCTGCAACCTCTGCAGGTTGAATAACAAGTTCTTCTATTTCAATATTAGTATTAACTATCCAAACAGTGGTGAAATGCTCCCTTCTACGGAGCATAAATGCCAGACTTGAATTATCCCTTGTTGCCTTGATACCTAATTCCTCTTCTAACTCCCTCTGACATGTTGTCCACCCATCTTCACCAACAGTTGCTGAACCAGATGTAGCAGCCCACTTACCCGGCTTCCAGCTTAAGCTATCTGCCCTCTTCTGTATAAGAAGCTGCCCTTTATTGTTAACCGGATAAACATGGGCAATCAAATGATAATCACCTGGGGCCAATGGTTTACCCCTTTCATGGATTCTTCCAGTTTTAATAAAACAGCTATCATAAATATCCCAGGTCTCCATAGTAAACCTCCATTTAATAATATATTTTTATTATGTATAGGTCTTTTCTAAAAACAAAAAACTGTATCACCAATCACAGACATATCGCGTCAATTTTCTTGGTTATACAGCTTTATGTTATCATATTCTATTACGCTTTTCTACCTACCCTTAAATATTTATGCTTAACAAATGCCCAGAATTCTCTTATAATTCTTTTCTCATCTACATCTTTATACTCTTTAAATTTTAATATTGCGGATAAAATTATTAACACTTCAAATATAGTTAAATAAACATCCTTAAGATCAAATGTAAAGTAATCTACAAGATAGATATAATCTAAAGAACCATTCCACACAAGCCTATCAATTAAAGAGCAGCTTGATCCTGCAATTCCAAATATAAAAGCAAGACAGATTACTTTATCCATATGTCTAGTCTTTTTTGTTATAAGAAAATCATATATAAGAATAAGTCCTGCTAAAAAGATAAGAGCTGTTATTATATGATATCCACGACTAAATCCCCATTGAAATACAGAATCCAGCCAAGAATAATTCCTATTGAATATAGGAGAAAACTCTAAGAAACCTTCTATAAAAACCGTATTTACATCCATCAGATTTAAGTATATATATATCTTAATTAACTGGTCTATAAAAAAAGCAGACCCACATATATAACTTCTTTCCTTTTCTTCATACACACTCCCCGTCCCCAATTTAAACTAAAATAGATAGTACTGCTATTACTGATAATATAAGACCTATTATGCTTAATGCTGTACCTGGCTTTGCCCTTCTATCATTAGGATTTATTTTTTGGGCTTTAACACCTATACAAATTCCTATAATTGCGAAAATCACACCAATGAATGCCATTATAATACTAAAAGCCAATAACGTACTAGTTAGTCCCATAACCTGTGATAATACACCCATAGCTTTATTTTCACCATAATCATTATTAATATCGCTTCCCATACCCTTACTCCCCTATTATAATAAACATAATAATACCACACACAATATTACAAATTTTGATAACTTAAGTACATTATATAATAATACAAACATTTTATCAATTATCTTCAACAAATCCTTTTAAAAAAATAAGGAACTAGATTAAGCAATCTTCTAGCTCCTCATTTTTGTTTTATATCCTTTTTCTAATATTAAGTTTTATAGATCTATTTACCCACTGTAATCTTAGTAAGTGGTCCTCTTCCTTCTTTATTATGACCCCACACTCTTATTACAGTTCCGTCTTTAACTTTAGGAACTTCAATTGTATATTTTCCATCTTCATCTACGGTTCCCTGATAAGTCTTTTTACCTATCTTGGTAAATATCTGTGTCTCATCATCTAACATCTCAACCTTACCCTTTATAGACTTATCTCCTACCTTTACAGTATCTACTTTTGGTCGGTCTGGAGAAACTTTCACCGTTTTAGAAGTATAGGGCTTACTAGTTCCTCCTTCATTAGATGCGGTAATAGTAACCTCGGTTCCAGAAGTATCCCTATCCGTATTAAAGGTATAAATATACTGATCATTTTCCTCATCGTAGATATAAGTTTCTGTTTGGTACTGTTTCTTACCTATTGTTAAGGTTACAATGCTATCCTTATCAGCTATAACTTCTACAAGCTTATCTGTATTGGTTATATCCCTTACAAGACTTGGGGAGGCAGGTAAAGCTGGTAATACAGAAGTTACATTAGCCAGATAGATCCTATCAGTAAACCTTACCATAGCATAAATTTTATCTCCTAGGGCTAGTTCTTGATCTAGAGCAAGTTTAAAAATATCATTATCATCAGCAGTTATTTTATGAAGAGAGTTTGTAAAATCCTCCCCCTGACCACTGGTGATTGCTAGATATAGACTTCCAAGACCAGAATATATATATGTCCCTAAAATGCTGTCATCACCTTCATTAAACTTGTCAAGATACAGTACAGTAGAATTCCCATTTACATATTGGCCTATATCATTTACTAAAACTTCTACAGGATAACTATAAGATATAGATCCATTGGTATCCCTAGTAGTTACTGTTATTTTCTGTCCAGCATATAACTGGTCAGTAAATTCGAAAGTGAAATTACCTTTCTTATCTGTATTTGTAGTGTAAACATTGTCCCCGATTTCTAAAATTACTTCATAAATCTTATTAGATGATGAAGGAACAAAGCCATCAAGAGATTTCTCAATATTACTTATCTCGTATACATTAGGAGCATTAGGAGCAACTTCTAATATAGTGCTAGTATATATCCTACTATTTCTTCCTATATGATCAAGATTATATATTGTTACTTTTTTGCCCGCTTCTTGTGGGGGGATAAGCATCACAAAGTGGCCATCTTCTAGTAGATCAACTTCCGTTTCTATAACACGATAAGACGGCTCATAGATACTACTCATCTCATATAGGTCCCTAGCTCCATCTTTAGAAAGATATACCTTTCTATCAACAATAACTATAGGCGTGGCATCATCATCATTTAATATACCATTTATAAGAATAACCTTATTGGTGATGTCATTTACCTCTGGTTGATTTGGTCCTGTTCTGTTTACACGAACCTTCGTCCTATCACTTTCTAGGTCTCTTTCCTCATCTTTTACATAGACTGTAACTGTTGAGCCCGAAGGTTGTGATGGTAGTGGATATTTGAATTTACCATCAGGGTCTACTATTCCTTCATAAGTTCCTGTATATGCTTCGAAAACTATACTAGTATTAGGCTCTGCTCTACCACTTATATTGGATTTACGATTTGTATAGTTCTCAACCTTAGGTTTTGCTATTAAATCATCTCTAAAATTATCTATAACAATCTTCTTTACAGTTCCATTACCTTGCATATCCTCTGCATATACTGTGTAAGTTGCATTTTCCGTAACAGTAAATGTACCATTTTTTATACTTCTTCTAGATGCATTAGCAATGTTGCTTTCGTTATAATCACCTTTTGCTACAGCCACCTGCTTAACTCCTGATACATCAGTTACACTAACTGCAACTTCATAAGAACTGGCGGTAGGGCCTGTTACTAGAGGTGCTAAAACAATATGAGGGCCTCTTTTATCTAAATTAATGCCAGAATAGGTTGCCCTATAATAACCGTATCCATCTTTCTTGGCAAGCAATTCCTTATACCATGGTGCCATCTTCATTAAATCATCTGCATAATAAGGTCCCTTAACTATAAAATCAGTTCCAATAGGAAGTGTTACATTCCAGTTATAGTCTACATGGGGAAGTATAATTCCTGCTTTAGAAACCTGATAGATATAATCACGAAGAATTGATTGACCTCTCACAAATCCCCTTTTAACAGACTGCTTTTCTATACCCTGATTAGCAGCCATTGGGTTAGTTATCTTATTAGTAACAAGAAGTAATTCCATATCCTCGGTTATTTCTTCACCATTATAGGTAATACTAGTAACTCTTTCATTTGACGTTATCCTATTGCCACTAAAGTCATATCTAGGGGCAATTGATGGGTTAATCACATAATCAATACCATCGAATATAAAGAAATTACGCCAATCATCTAACCATTCCTCTGCTATTAAGGATTTAATATTGTGCTCATTTATTACATTCTTCATGGTCTTATTAGTCCACTCTTTATATAAATATACTGGCTCGTAAGCACTAGCTGACCACTCTAACCATTCCTTTAATTGCGCACCTGTAATCTTGTAAATATGCAGATAGTTATTGTATGATTGCATTGCTGCCAGGTCAGATTCCGATATCTCGTCATGAATATTTACATAATCATATATAGACTTACCACCATATGCCTCATATGATGAGGCAGCTACAATTGGAAGCTTTCTATATTCCCTGCCTTCTAAATGCGCATATGTTAAACCATAATAAATCTTAGAATCATTAAGTAGCTGTATGGCCGTATTATCACCTAGAAGTCCAAAATAATTTTGAATAACTACTCCATCATCTAATTGACCTATTATCTCTTCTGTATATTTTAGAAGTTCTTCTTCCCAATCACCATATAGGGAAGCTATCTCTTGGTTTTCTTCCGTTCCATTACCGTCAATTTTACGTATTTCTGTTTTTCTATCTATAATGCTTAGTTCACCATCTTGAACCTGTAAGGTTAGATCAGCAATTCCTACCGCTTGCCCTCGATCTCCAGCCATCATCAGGTTCTTACCGTTAACTAGATAATCCCTCTTACTAACCCCTGGAAGATTGTAATAGGGGGAAGTCATATCATCAGTAGGATATATCTTATGCTCATGTCCACCTACAACAACATCAATACCTGGGATTTTGGTAAGGACATAGCCTTGGTTCTTAAAGTTCGGCTCTGGATCTTCAGGTCCCATACCAGTGTGAGCTATTGCTACAATAATATCCGCTCCCAATTCCTTTAGCTTATCTACTTGCTTTGTAGCGCTCTCCACCATGTTCTCAGTTCTTAGAATACCAGCATAACTATGAGTCTTACCTGTTAGGTTAGGTATTGCCAATCCAATTATACCTATATTAACTTGAACTTCATTACCCAATGAAGTTTTCATCTTCCTAGATATAATCATATTTTCTTGAAATGGATGCTCACCTGTCTTAGAATCCATTACATTAGACACTACAGTTATGCTTCTTAATCCTGAACCATTAAGCTGTCTCAGAATGTATTCATAGCCATAATCAAAGTCATGGTTACCTAGAGTAATAGCATCATAGCCAACCTTAGCCATCCCTTGAAATATTGGCTGTATTGCTTCTTGATCCTCTGCAAATATATATTCGGTAGCATAGTCATATAATGTATCTCCTGCATCCACAGTTATAACATTCTGACTAGGCATTTCTTCTTTAATCTGAGAGATTTTATTAAATACTCTTGCCAATCCACCATTGTTATAGTCAACACCTAATTCATAATCCTTACTATTTAATTGGCCATGAAGATCAGTGGTTCCTATAATTCTAAGGTCAATAGTCTCTTTTTTAGCTTGTTCCGCGGCAACTGCTTCCCTGCCTTTATCTTTTCCTCCCCCAATGTAAAAAACACTCAATAAGAGAAGAGTTATAATCGCTAGAATAGATATTAGTCTTTTATTTTGTGATTTTATTCTCACCACTCCTTACATTTTCTTGTTCTTAAGTCTTATAAATTAACTAGTTACCTTTATATCACATCCTAGCATAATTTTAGGATATTTTTAAGGCAAAAGAGTGGCAAAATGATTAAACTAGTTGCATTTTAAGCAATTCTAATATTCGCTCTGTCTGATCTGTCAGGTATAAGTAGCCTATTAGGGCCTCCAGACCTGTAGCAATTCTGTAGTCTCTTCTACTGGCATTTTTAGCTACAGAAATTGATTTGGCATTTCTACCCCTTTTAAAGATAGCCATCTCTTCTTGGGTCAGATCCTTCTCAATTTTAGCAAATAATTTGGCTTGAGCACTTGCCTTAACCATCTTTGCCGTTTCTTTATGAAGTTTGTTAACTGGAGCATTACCATTTTCCACAATAAATGTTCGTACTACAAGGTCATATACTCCATCTCCTATATATGCCAAGACCAAAGGAGAGTACGCTCTTATATCCGTCTCTGGAATATTATAATATTCTCTAATATGCCCTGCTAGGGGTAGGCCTTTTTTATTATTTAATTCCTTTTCCATCGTACACCTTCTCTTGTATCCTCAAGGATTATTCCCTTGTCTTCTAGTAAATCTCTTATTTCATCCGCCTTAGCGAAATCCTTATTCTTTCTAGCTATTTGCCTATCTTCTATTAGTTTCTCAATATCTTCATCTAAAAGTTCTTCTTTAATATTAGCCTCAATACCAAGGATGTCACATAAAAATACAATCTTATCATAAAACTCTTTAACAAATGTTTTGCTGCTTTCACCATTGCAATAGGTATTAGCTAACCTAACAATCTCAAATATTGCAGCTATAGCATCAGCAGTATTAAAATCATCATCCATAGATGAATCAAATTTATCATGAAGATTATTTAATTCATTTATAATTTCCTTCTCTTCTTCCCTAAGTTCAACTTCTTCTAGAGAATCACCTTCAAGTAAATATGCTAGGTTTCCTGTGGCTGTTGTGATTCGTGTAAGTGAGTTCTTAGCTGATTTAAGTAAGTCATCACTAAAATTTAAAGGACTACGGTAATGGGCATTTAACATGAAAAACCTTACTACCTGAGGGCTGTGTTTTTCATAAATCTCTCTAACAGTAAAGAAGTTCCCTTCCGATTTAGACATCTTCTTATTGTCAATATTTAAAAAAGCATTGTGCATCCAATACTTTGCAAACTGTTTTCCATTAGCCGCTTCGCTTTGAGCTATTTCATTTTCATGATGTGGAAATGAAAGATCCATTCCACCTGCATGAATATCTATAGTTTCACCTAAAAGTTTCTTTGCCATGCAAGAACACTCTATGTGCCATCCTGGTCTTCCCTTTCCCCAAGGAGAGTCCCAGCCCGGTTCACCCTCCTTTTGTGACTTCCATATAGCAAAATCTACTGCCTTTTCTTTTCTTTCATCAACACTTATTCTTGCACCTGCTTGTAAGCTTTCTAAGTTTTGTCCTGAAAGTTTGCCATACTCTTCAAACTCTTTAGTACTAAAATAAACATCTCCACAAACTTCATATGCATATCCCTTCTCTATTAACTTAGAAACAAAGTCTACTACCTCATCAATAAACTCTGTGGCTCTTGGATTGACTGTAGCTCTTTCAATGTTTAAATTGTCAGCATCTTTATAGTATTCCTTTATATATTTATCTCCTACTTCTTTTACTGTTATTCCTTCTTCATTTGCTCTCTTTATCATCTTATCATCTATATCTGTAAAGTTTTGAACAAAATTAACCTTATATCCCCTATACTCTAAATATCTTCTAACAGTATCAAAAACAATAAAGGTTCTTCCATTACCTATGTGAAAAAAGTTATATACTGTAGGGCCACAAACATACATCTTTACTT
>CAYOAJ010000082.1:0-8406 GCA_964401895.1 uncultured Herbinix sp. | reverse complement strand
TTATAATATATATGGTTCGTTAATTAAACTATATCAGTATAAATATAGCAATTAGCTATTATAATGTCAAGATAAATAATCCCTAAAAATCATTTGAATCTTCCCATTAGGAAGATTATATGTTAGGATTAAGTTAAATCAAAAAACTAATTACTAACAACTTATTTGAAAAATTATTCTAAGGGTGACAATTATGGTAAGAGGCAGTAAAGAACTAATTAGAGATATAAATACAAGACTTGTATTAGAAACTATTATAGAAAGCGAATCTATTTCTAGGGCTGCTATTTCTAAAAAATTAGGTTTAACAAAGGCGACTATTTCTATTATTGTCCAAGAATTA
This sequence comes from uncultured Herbinix sp., assembly GCA_964401895.1. Taxonomy (GTDB): domain Bacteria; phylum Bacillota; class Clostridia; order Lachnospirales; family Lachnospiraceae; genus Mobilitalea. The sequence continues at coordinate 8,063 of CAYOAJ010000082.1, read as the reverse complement.
ATTAATAAAAAACTTGTTATAGAAGTGGGAAGTGATGACACTAAACTTGGTAGAAAACCTATTCTTCTAAGTCTAAATAAAAAAGCTGGCTATGGAATAAGCATTGATATAGGTGTTAAAACAATCTCCGCCTTATCATCAGATCTAGCTGGGGAAGACCGGGGGCTGAAACAGATTACAACTCCAAAAAATCCTTCTTATCTGTTAGAGGCTTTAATTAAACTAATTGAAACTATGAAACTTGATGACCATATCCCATATAATCTAGTGGGAATTAGCTTAGGTATTCATGGGCTTGTCCAAGATAACCAGGTTTCCTTTGCTCCATATTATGATTTATCGAAAATTAATCTAGCCCATGAGCTAGAAAGCCACTTTGATGTACCTGTCTATCTGGAAAATGAAGCCAACCTCTCTGTTGTTGGAGAAAAAACTTTTCAGTATGACTATAAGAACATAGCCAATATTAGTATTCACTCTGGTATTGGCCTAGGCATAATTATTAATGACGAATTATATACAGGTTATAATGGAAGGGCTGGAGAATTTGGTCATACAATTATTGAGATAGGAGGTAGGGCCTGCCCCTGTGGTAATAAGGGATGCCTTGAGCAATACGTGTCTGAACAAACACTAATGAAAGAACTAGCCCAAAGAAAAGAACTAGAAGAAGTTACTTTTGATGACTTCCAAGACATGTACCAGGAAGGGGATCCAGATGCCAATGATATAATGGATCATTTTATTAGATATATGTCTGTTGGAGTTAATAATATCCTTAACATATACAACCCAGATATTGTAATAATTAACAGCTCCTTCACTATACATTTTCCTGAAATTATCAAGGAGATTGAAGACTCCCTAAAAAGCAAGATGAATAGTTATGTTAGCATTGTTCCTTCTGTACTTCAGGATTCCTCTATCTTATTAGGAGGCTTATGTGTAGTTATTAAAAACTTCTTAGAAATTGATAATTTAAGGCTTCAGCAGTTGGATGAAGAATTATAAGTTTATATATTAGAGCATTATTATAGGCATACTCTTTTCAAAGAGTATGCCTATTTCTTTCAATCTAGGCTACACTATCCTTTATAATTAATCCATCTGATAATTCAATTATCCTATTACAAGTTTTTGCCACCTCTAAATCATGGGTAACAATAATAACTGTTTTTCCCTTATTATTAAGTTCTATAAAAAGCTTTAATATCTCCTCAGAAGTTTTAGAATCTAAGGCTCCTGTTGGCTCATCAGCTAATATGATAGCTGGATTATTAGCAATTGCTCTTGCAATAGCTACACGCTGTTTCTGTCCCCCAGATAGTTGCTTTGTTTCTTTATTTCTTAAATCATATATTCCTAGGTCTTTTAAAGCAGCTAATGCTTTTACTTTTTTATCTTTTATCTTTTTACTTGAAAATGACAAGGGTATCATAACATTTTCAAGTGATGTAAAATCTTCAACTAAAGCAAAGTCCTGCATTACCATTCCAATGTTTTCATTTCTTATCTGTGCAAGTTGCCTTTCATTTAAATTCTTAACCAAATTATTGTTAAGAATATACTTACCTTCTTCATAACTATCAATACAGGATAAGACATGAAGCAAGGTGGATTTACCAGCCCCTGATTTCCCAATAATCGCCACCATTTCTCCTTCTTTTATATTAAATGAAATCCCACTTAGAGCCTGAAATTCATTCCCTTTGTTTTTGTTATATATTTTAACTAGTTTATCTATTTTTATCATTGATCTCACCCTTCCCTTAATTGCCTCTTATCCATTGCTACTTATAACCTCTTTTGCTGTAGTTTTATTAATTAAAATAAATGGAGCTATACTTGAAAAAGCAAGCTGAATTAGTGCAACAATTAAACAAGCTAAAAACTGATATAAACCAAATTCTATTACAATTTCATCAAAAGAACCTATAACATAAAAGCCCAATAGTACTGTAAAAGAAAGAAGAATCGAAAATAATAGTGTCATAAAAGAGCTTACTAGATTGATTAAACCACATTGAAGCCATCGGCTCCCGCACATGTAATATATACCATAGTTTTTTAATTGCCTTTTGGCGTTTATTAAACTAATACTAAAGGAACTTACAATAACTAATATTAGAATGCAAATTATTATAGGCAGTAAAATGTATAATTGCTTACTAATATAAGTTATGCTACGCTCATTAATTTCCTCCATATCTATAAGCATAAAATCCCTACTAAGTTCTGCTAATTCCTCACTACCCGCATCTGAATAAAAAGTAACAAGGGCCTTGTTCGCTAGGGAACTATTAATATTGTTTCTTTCTAAACTATCAATAGACATTAATAATAATGGGACCTCTTCTTGTGAAAAATTATAACTTGTATAGAAACTTCTATAATCATCATTATTTATATCTATTCCGCCTGAGCCCACAATATTTGCACCCTCTCTTAAAACCCCGATGATTTCTATTGCAATATCTATCTCCTCTGTATTATTAAAGGTTTTTCCTTGTATGACATCTCCTACTTTTATACCATAATTATTTTGACTTATGACTGCTTTTAATTCGCCACTATCCAAGCTTGTGTCTATCCAACTTCCTTCTTCTAAAATAGGTGTGAAATTCTCAACAATTTTATCGTCGTATGCCCATATATTGAGGGGATAGTTATTAGTATCAATAGATGCAACATACAATCCTGTTATATCTTTTATAAAAGGATATTTATTAATAATCTCTTCTTTCCTCCAAAAAAAAGAATCTGGATCAGGGCTACTGTTTGTATGTATTATTGCACCTTTTGATTGAAAATCTTGACTAAATGGTTTATATAACCTTAGTCTAGACGCCACAGATGAAACCAGTAAGATTACTAGTATAAATGTAACAGTTAGCTGTAAAATAGTCAGAATATTTAAATATATATTTCTAATAAACTCCTTGACCCCTAATCTGAAAATCATTATCTTTCACCCCCTCTAAATAATGATACAGGAGACCTAGATACAAATCTTAATATCATTAGGTATAAGACTAAACAAACTACCCCTGTATACACTATGAACATAAATAAATATACTAAGGGTGAAAAAGCATTTACCATATGGGGAAACAAGTTATCAACTAAGGGTAAAATCCCTGTATCGAAAAACAAAAGCACTACAAAAAAGACTGGAAGAGAAATCATTAAAATCTCAGCAATATATGTAGCGGTGGCTTTCCCTTTTGTACAACCACCCATTCTAAATATAGCTAAGGTTTTCCTTCTAGTTGATAAGATATATCTAAATAAAACAGCCAAATTAACCGATGCTAACAAACCTATAACTATTGCAGTTAAACTTATAGTATTAAAAAAGCTTATCTCTTCAACATCAAGTGTCTGAAATTCTGGAAAATTAACATTGTCACCGAACACTTCAAGAAAATTATCTCTCATTGTTAAAAAGTGCGCTCTAGTTGGTAAATATTTATAGTTTAGAACGAAAGCAATTGTATCTAGTTCATCTGGTGCACTTATGTAAGGTATCAATATAGACTGTGGTGAATCTTCTTCAATGCCAATTATCTTGTATTCATTATCAAAAACCTGAATAGTCCCTAAATATTCATACTGTCCCTCTTCCAAGAGACTAAGTGAAATAATCGCTACATTTTTTCCTAATCGGTATTCTTCTTCAGTAAAGATTCTTCCCTCAAACAAATAAGGTTCTATGTTTTCATAATAAACATCTTTGCTAAAGGTTAAACCATTATCATACTCCATATTAAATACAATAGGAATTCCATTATAAAAAGACATAATACTTATTCGGTCCAGAGGAGTAAAAACGTCATTCCCCAATCTATTTATAACTTTTTTCAAATCTCTTAACTTAATAGATTCATCAAAATTTATCTCAACTATCTGGCTTTTTAAGACTTCTTCCTTTTGAACATTACTATAATTATGTATTATTCCATAAGAAAAAAACATAACAAAAACCGATACAAACTGACAAAGTAAAAAAAGTACAAATATAAAAGTGTTGTTTTTTATAAAACTTTTTAAGTTCTTTAGTATATATATCATTAGTTCACCTCTTAGATTCGGTTATATTTTTAATTAATAGACGTCTTTAAACTGCTTTATTAATAGTATTGCCTAGCAGTATAAGAATATGAATCGCGAACAGGACTATTGATTGTGTTTGATATATAAGCTGCTCCTGTATGTGAATAATTATATACATAACTATTTCTACTTCTAGATATTCTACGTGTTATTACCTCTCCCGCCTTAGCTGAACGTACAGTGCTATCTATATTGTCCCATCTCATATTGTTATAGTTATATCGTTTTACAGATACAGCCACATAGCGGCTTCCTGCTGCATAATTAATCAAGGTACTTTTTGCATCTGAACTAGTACCAGAGCAAGTGAAATTTGATACTTCACCTCCCCAACTCCTAGTATAATTTTTCCCTCTTAGATTGCCACTACTGCTAAATACCTTTGCACTGGCTGATAAAGTAAGTGTACTCATTATTAAACATAGAGCTAAAACAAAGCTTATTGTTTTTTTTAGTTTCATAATACTTTCCCCCTTATTATTTTTTATAACCGAATCTAGCAGGTGTAGATCCTAAAATAAAACATACCAGTTGCACACTATTAAAAGCAACTTTTATCATTTTATTACATCCCTATACTAATACATCGACTTATCCCTGTCAATACTTTTTCTTGTAAATATGAGCATTTTTCTGTAATTTATATAGGTTTTAGAGCATTATTATAGGCATACTCTTATTAAAGAGTATGCCTAATCATTCTTTCTCTTCCTCATCTTGCTTTTTTAGAGCCCTATTTCTCTTTGTCATCATTCCACCAATACGGCCAGACTCCCTTGCCGTTAAAGATTCCCAGCCAGTGGTCATTATCTTATCAATATAACCCAGTTCCTCAGCAATCTCGTATTTAAGTTCTTCTTCCGGTTTTAAATTATTTAAATCAATCTTCTTTTTCTTCTTAGCCATGTTTACACCCTTCTTTCTTATCTAAAGTGTAACCATGCCATCCCTACTTTATACGAATTTCCTCACCAAGATGAAGCGAATATATTATCATTTCTTTAACCTTTTTCCCTGTAATTTGCTCCAAAGCCCTACGGTAATATCTAAGCTGGGTTTCATAACGATTTACAAAGATACTAGGGTCATTTAGATAGTCAGACTTATAATCAAGAATTACCAGTTGACCTTCCTCCTCAAAGAAAGTATCTATAATACCTTGGACTAGAACCAATTCACTAGTATTCAAGCCCTCATAAAGCTCATTAGCTGGAATCCCAATTACAAACTGTTTCTCCCTATATAGTAAACCCTCTTCTTCAGCCTTTCTCATACGGCTAGCAACGTTACTTTGAGTAAACCTAAAGATATTATACCTATTAATAAGTTTCATATCTTCTTCTGCAACCATCTCTGAGGCAACTATATCATCTAACTGCTTTTGCAAATCATCTCCAGTCCTTATCTTGCTGAATTCCAAAAGCTCCATAACCTTATGGTAGATAGTACCTCGGCTTGCAGGGGATACATCCTCTTCATCTTCCATCATAAATTTAGGAACCGTAGCCTCACTTTTGACTTCTTCCTCGTCTTCTTTCTCATCCACCAGAACACTGTCTTCTTCATAAAGGTTTACACTATGGTCTTCATCTATAAATTGTCCCAGCTGTTTCAATTCTGTAACTGTCATCTTAGCCTTAATATCTATAGTATCCTCGTATGGATAGTCTATTGAAAACCTTTCATTAATCTCATCCCTTAGATCTTCATTATATACTTCACTAGGATCCATAGATAATATTTCATTTTTATCTGCTCTGGCAAAACTTTGTCTAATTACTTCTTCTTGCACAATCTCATCCTTATGAATCACCTGTAACTTAAAGAGGTCATCCTTGTTAGGAGAATTAAGTATTGCAGGAATAATAAGATCAAGGTAACATTTTGAAGACATAATCTTATAGTAAGAAAATTTACTTTCCTTAATATCATCCATAGACTCAAGATAGCCAGTCATAATAAGTTTCTCCTTGGCTCTTGTCATAGCCACATATAAGACTCTTAATTCTTCCCCCATACTTTCATTTTGAACCTTCTTCTGTATAACCTTCTTTAAGAGACTAGGTACCTTGGTCCTAAGTTCGGTATCAATACATTCAGGCCCTACACCGTATTCCGGATGTAAAATTACCGATTTTCTAAGGTCTTGGGTATTATATTGCTTACTTAAGCCTCCTAATATTACCACAGGAAACTCTAATCCCTTACTCTTATGAATACTCATAATTCGAACTGTATTGTCATGTTCTCCCGCAGTAATAGCCTCTCCAAAATCCACTTCATATTTACGAAGTCTTTCCATATATCTTATAAAATGAAACAAGCCTGTATAGGAACTTTGCTCAAATCTTACTGCTTGATTAATAAGCATATCTATATTGGCCTTTCGCCTCTCTCCACCAGGCATTGCCATTACATAATAGTAATATCCTGTTTCCTCTAGAATCTCTTCTATTAATTGATGAATAGTTATATGCTTTTCTCTATTACGAAAATGCTCTAAAAGCTCCATAAATTCATCTAGTTTTTCTGATAATTCATCATCTATTTCCTCTTGGTATCCCTTTATAGCTTGGTACATACTTATCCTGGGAAATGTCCCCTTTATCTTAGCCAAATCATCTGTAGTAAGACCTACCATTGGGGAATAAAGCACTCCCGTTAAAGGTATATCCTGCCTTGGATTATCAATAATCCTTAGCATATTTAGTAAATTCATAATTTCTACAGTCTGAAAATATCCCGTTCCAGTATCTGCGTAAGCAGGAATCCCCTCTTGCATTAAGCTATTTACAAAAACCTCTGACCAGCCAGCCATAGTCCTTAGTAATATCACAACATCCCTATACTCAGCAGTCCGATAAGTTTTTGTTTTCTGGTCAAAGAGTTTCAGCCCAGTCTCTGGGTCAACTATCTCCTTAATCCTTCTAGCAATAGCCCTTGCCTCTAACTCTTTCTTAGTATATTGAAGCTCTTCTTCATCAACTTCTATTTCTTCAGAAGGCTCCTCCTTAGATTCTTCTTCTCCCAAGTCCTCTTCTGTCACCAATAAAAGCTCTGTATCAACAGAAATTCCTTCATCTGCATCCTCAGGATCATCCAGTAATTCTTCGTATAATTCTCCGTATTTTAAAGAAGCCGCCTCATCATAATCTATACCTCCTACAGACTTTTTCATAATCTGAGAGAAAACTGCATTAACACTATCTAAAACCACCTTACGGCTTCGGAAGTTCTTATCCAAATCAATTCTCTGATATCTATTAACTTCCCCATCCACTTCATCTTGAGTACTATAATCATTGTATTTTTCTATAAATATCTCCGGCATTGCAAGACGGAACTTGTAAATACTTTGCTTAACATCCCCTACCATAAAGCGGTTAGGCTGTCCCAAATGGTCTCTTGATATACTTGTTAAGATAGTCTCTTGAACAAAGTTACTATCTTGGTATTCATCAATCATAATCTCTTCAAATTGCTGGCTAATCTCTAGGGCCGCCTTACTAGGAAGCTTCTCCCCATCCTTATCTTCTACTAGAATCTCCAAAGCAAAATGCTCCAAGTCACTAAAGTCTACAAGGTTTTTTTCTTCCTTCTTCTTTGCATATTCTATGGCAAATTCTTTAGTTAATTCAATTAGCACATTTATTACATCCCTTACAGCCTTCATATCAGCAAGCATTTCATCTGGTTCTTGGAAGAAGTATTGCTTCAGCAAATCATTTATAGCCTTCTTCACTTCATCCCTTAAGGCCTTAACCTCATCCTTAAGCTCAGGCTCAACCCCTTCTTCCCTCTTTCCTGACAACCTTGCAAATGATACATCAGTAAAGACCTGATAGTAGTCCTTATATGTACTCGCCTTCTGTATATTAATAATCATATCCCTGTCAGAAAGAAGGGCCGGAAGATAAGCAGTAGGCCCTCCTGGACCATTACATATCTCT
>CAYOAJ010000081.1:2490-8602 GCA_964401895.1 uncultured Herbinix sp. | reverse complement strand
TAGCTAAGGCTTTACTATATGCAATTAATGGTGGTAAAGATGAGATGTCTGGAGATCAAGTTGGACCAATGTTTGCTCCTATAACAAGTGAATATTTGGACTATGATGAAGTGGTTGATAAGTTTGATCAAACTCTAGATTGGTTATCTGAGTTATATATAAATACTCTTAATGTCATCCACTATATGCATGATAAGTATAACTATGAGACCCTTCAAATGGCACTTCATGACGTTGATATATTTAGAACTGAAGCATGTGGTATAGCAGGACTTTCTGTTGTTGCAGACTCCTTGTCAGCAATTAAACATGCTAAGGTAAAGACTATTCGTAATGAAGATGGTTTAGTAGTAGATTATGAGGTTGAGGGTGATTACCCTGCCTTTGGTAACAATGATAATAGAGTTGATGATATGGCGGTTGAAATAGTAGAACGTTTTATGAATAAACTTCGTAAAGTTAAGACTTACCGTGATTCTGAAGCAACCTTATCTATTCTTACTATAACTTCTAACGTGGTATATGGTAAGAAGACAGGAAATACTCCTGATGGACGTAAAGCAGGAGAACCATTTGCACCAGGAGCTAACCCAATGCATGGAAGAGATGAGAAGGGAGCAGTAGCTTCCCTAGCATCTGTCGCTAAATTACCTTATAAGCATTCTCAAGATGGAATCTCTTATACATTTTCCATAGTTCCTAAGGCATTAGGTAAAGATAATGAAGAGAGAGTTGAGAATCTAACAGGATTACTAGATGGTTACTTCCATGACAGAGGACACCATGTAAATGTAAATGTTTTTGAACGTGAGACACTTATAGATGCAATGGAACATCCAGAAAAATATCCACAACTTACTATCAGGGTATCTGGATATGCCGTTAATTTTGTAAAACTTAATAGAGAACAACAGTTAGATGTTATTAATAGAACTTTCCATGAAAGATAATAGATTAGTTATTTGGGCCCTTCTGTAAATGAAGGGCTTTAAATAACGTTAAAGGATGTGAAGCTATGAATAAGATAGGCCGGGTACATTCGCTTGAAACCTTTGGCACAGTTGATGGTCCAGGGATAAGGTTTGTTGTTTTTATGCAAGGATGTCCCTTAAGATGTCAGTATTGCCACAATCCTGATACATGGAAAGTGGGCATAGGCACAGAATACACTTCTCAGCAGTTAATGGATGAGATAATTAAATATAAATCTTATATAAATTTATCTAATGGAGGGGTTACATTTACAGGAGGAGACCCTTTACTTCAAGCAGAATTTATATTAGAAGTTGCCAAGTTGTGCAAGAAAGATGGGATTTCTGTGGCCCTAGACACATCAGGTTATGTATTAAATGATAAGGTTAAAGAACTTCTAGAATATACTGATATTGTATTGCTTGACATAAAAAGTTATGATGCAAACACATATAAGGAAGTTACAGGTGCACCCCTGTCTCCAACCCTAAAGTTTATGGATTATTTAAGAGAAAAGAAGATAAGAACATGGGTACGTTTTGTATATGTTCCTCAGCTAACTGATGATATGGATAGCATTAAGGGACTTTCGGAATATTTAGACGACTACCCCAATGTAGAGAAGATAGAGCTTTTAGGATTTCATAAAATGGGCGAGTACAAGTGGGAAGAACTAGGCTATGATTATAAACTAACAGATACCCAGGAACCAAGTAAAGAAGAATTGCTTAAAGCTAAGAGCATCTTAGAGAGCAATGGGAAAAAGGTATCACTTAACGGCTAATAATTATTAGTAAATTATAAATAAGATACAAGAAGTTTTAAAACAGGTTCTATGAGAGCAAGTTGAATTGTTAAAAGCTTTCATTGGACCTGTTTTTTTCATTATACTTGTGTTATAGTGAAAATTAAGGTAAAATATTGAAATGTAGTGAAAAATATAAGATTAGATAGAAATAGAGAAGGAATATGGTGATTTTAATGAGAGTATATATGGTTCGCCACGGTGAGACCGATTGGAACCTTGATGGAAGAGTACAGGGAAGAGAAGATATCCCTATTAATAGTAATGGTATTAAGCAAGCCATTGATACTGCAGGGGCATTTCATGATAAAAATATAGAGTTAATAATAACAAGTCCCTTGATCCGTGCAAGAAAGACAGCTGAAATTATAGCTGACAAGCTAGGAGGGCAAGTTGAAGTTAAGGTTGATGATGGATTAATAGAGAGAGATTTTGGGATAAGGTCAGGTATGACTATCGATAAGAAGAAGACATTTGATCTTTTTAATGTTGGAGAGGACGGAGAATCCTTGGATGAAGTTAAAGCAAGAGTTATAGTTACCATAAATCATTATGCCAGTCAGTATAAAGACTCAAATCTTATAATGGTTTCCCATGGAGCTGCAATTAATGCTGTCTTATCTGTTGTATCAGGAGGAGAGATTGGTTCAGGAATAACAAGACTAAAAAACGCTTGTATCAGTGTTTTTGATGCTAATGGGGAAGATATAAAATTAATTGACTATAATATGACAGCGGATGAATTAAAAGAAAAGAATATATAAAAATACATATAACTATGGTTATGCAAGGAAACACCAATAAACTTTGTAAAGGAGATCATTAAACTATGTTACTAAGAATAAAAGCATATGTAGAATACAATATAAAATCTTTAATTAAAGATAAACTGTCATTTCTTTGGTCAATAGCAGTTCCAACTATGGTCTTGTTATTTTCCTACGAGGGTATAAATCCACAAGACTTACGTTTTTGGTGGAGCTATATAATAATATCTTCCTTTTTATTTGGCGTTGGAATACATGCATTAACACTTAAAGAGTCTGGTGTAATGAGAACAATATTCTCCATAAAGGATGACAAGGTGTCTTTTTTTGCTGGAAACTTGATTACACAGATTTTATATAGCTTTATTAGTTTATTTATATTTAACTTAATAGCAAGTATAATATTATCTTATAATTTCTTTTATTTATTAGCTCAAAGTACAAAAATGATTATTCTTTGTATACCAATTGCATTCCTAGGATACAACTTTACATTAATAAATAAAGTCCATGCCAATACTATCAGTTCAATTGCTAGCATGATAATTTTTGGATTATTTATTCTACTTGGGATGAATAGTAAACTAAATCGATTCAATCCAATGTTGATTATAGCAGATACAATGATAATGACAGGAATGCGAAGCAAGATGATATATATTATTGTCTCTATGTTAATAATATTAATTAGTATACCAAGCATAGTGAACTACAAATGTTTATCAAATGAGAGGAGGTAGTTTTCTTAGTGGATATAATTGTAGAGAACCTTTACCTAAAAGAAGTTGATAAGACTTTTAATATAAACTTTAGAAAGCGATTAAATATCCTGCAAGGAAGTAACGGAAGTGGAAAGTCGATTTTATTAGACTACATATCTGGTTTAAGAATGGCTCCAGAAGAGGCTAAGATAAAAGGTAACAATAATATAATATATTTGAATCAGAACATGTATTACAATGGAAGATTAAGAGTAGATGAATATTTAAAGTTTATATATAACTTAAATAATATAAGAGACTATAAAGAGTATTTCTTTGATTTTGTAGCCTTATACTTAAATGACGTGGTGGATGAAATTAAGAAAATGATTAACAAGAAGATGGGAGATTTATCAGGAGGGGAAAGAAGATTTATTTATAATTTAATAATATTGTCTATTGACAGAGAGTGGTATATTCTTGATGAACCCTTAACTGCAATTGACCAGAATAGAAAGAAATATTTGATAGATATTATATTTGATTACGCTTTAAAGGGTAAGGGAATTATATTAACAAGCCATGAGACTTTAGATTTTTATGAAGATATGGAAGAAGATAAGATTGAGATTATAGAAATATAAAAAACTCTATAAAAGCAACTTTTTACAATGTCAGAATTATAAAAGACAGGTAAAATAAAAAAGGAGGGTTTTTCAACTAAGCGAGAGCGTGTTGAAAAATCCCCTTTTTTATTATAGTAGTCTATTGGAACTTAAACCATTTAAAATTAAAGTTAGATCCAGGTAGAAATACGAAGGTTACCTTGTTCTTACCTGTTACTTTATCGAAGGTAAATTCTTTTTCTTCATAGTCATCAGTTTGTGTAAACTCTATAATTCTTCTTGTATCTTCATCCCCTGAGAACAAGACATGGATTGTGTTTTTATCTATAGGAGAGTGGCCACATATTTTAATCTTGCTACAGCCTTCTTGTCCAAAATCCATATCTTCAAATACTAATGACACATTGTTACCTATATTTTCAATTGCATCTTCCTTAATAGTAAATGTATCGCCGTAGATGTTGTTATTATCAAGGGCACTTAATTTCTCAAATGCTTTTTCATACTTCTTAAATATAAAGCCTTTTATATGAACCTTTTTGTAAAGAACCATTGAAAGAGTTGTTATTCCCTTTAATCTTCTAGGTAATTTGTATGTTTCTTCTTGGTAGTGATTCCATATAGAAGGTTTCTGATAGGTCACTTCAGATATTAATTTTGCTCCATCTTGTCCAGGAATCCCTTCCCAAAGTTCTATATCCGTAACTTCATTGTCAAGGCAGAAGATAGGTATAGTAAGTTCATCAGAGCCATAATCTCCAAAGTCAATACCTTCAAAGCTTATAATACTTTTACCATCTCTAGCTGTTGCCATACCCCTATCATTTCCGTTAGTAAGACCAAGACCATACGTATAAAGTCCACCGCTGATAAATTCATATGGGTTTAGATAAGCATGGCCCATACCAGATATGTCAAACTCTAGATGGGAGTACATACGGATCTTATCAGCACCATTTGTGGTCAAGCAACGTAGATAACACCTTCCATCACCATGACCAGTAATAATAACTTCGTTATCAGAAACTTTTTCTATGGATGCAATATTGCTATCAATTCCTGCATCATCAGTAACCCGCCACTGGATATCATCATAAGTAGCATTTTCCGGATGAAGTTTAACTTGTACTGGAAGGGAAGGAGTATCCTTATCTAATTTATTTCCTTTAGGAGTTATAATCTCAATCTTACGGATTGGAACTTCATCATTTATCTGGCTTTCAGGATAAGCTATTGGCTGGCAGCTACCTTCTACAATCTCCCCAGGAACTGCTTCAATAAGAATTTCCTTATCTTCAAGGCCTTTGGAAGAGACTTTTACCTTGATTTGGCCTGGTTCAAAAGTGCTGGAGACCATAGCAAGTAATCTACCAGAGAATAGTCTTCTGCTAGTTCCTTTATATTGGTCAAAGTCAGTACTGTCCCCGTTATCTAATCCTACAAGAACTCCAGGTCCTTCAAGAGATAATTGTACCCGGTTGTTGGCATTCTCCACAGTAGTGCCATCAAGGTCTTTAGTAGATATTTCGATAAAGCATATATCACTACCATTAGCCTTAATTGTTCTTTTATCAGGAGTTAGATGGAGTGAAGCAGGATCTCCAAATGATTTTACTATATCCTCTGCGATTACCTTGCCATCTTCATCATATGCAAGGGCTTTTAATTGACCCTTTGAGTAGGGTATCTGCCAATCTCCGATTAGCTTGCTTCCATGTTCATGGTCTATATCAAATGTTCCTTGAGATTCTTCGTTAAAGAATAATTCAACCTTTGGAGCGTTGGAGCAGACACGAACATCTATTAACTGTCCATCAGAAAAGTCCCAGTATGGGAAAATGTGTACCATAGGTTTTTCTTTATAGTCAGTCCAGGCTGATTGGTATATATAGGAGGAGTCTTTCCTAAAACCTGCAGTATCAATCTGACCAAAATAAGAACTCTTTGTATGGTATGGAGTTGGTTCTCCAATATAATCAAAGCCAGACCAGATATATTGCCCTAAGGAGAAGGGAGCGTCCCTATCTGCAATTATATTAGCTTCTGTACTTGCTGCACCCCAACTAGTAGAGCTATTGCCTAGGGAAGAGCATTGCTCATCGTCATCAGCTAAAAGTGATTTTGCAAGTGGGAAATGATATATGCCTCTACTTTGTACAGTAGACCCTGTTTCACTTCCATAGATTATCCAGTCTGGATTATCTTTATTAGCCTGCTTTGCGTATGTCATACAACTTCCAG
>CAYOAJ010000081.1:1403-2480 GCA_964401895.1 uncultured Herbinix sp. | reverse complement strand
TTATCTTTATGGTGGTCTTCATAATACTTGTCCCCATAGTTGTAACCAATTAGTTTTATAATATCAGCACATTTCTGAGTGTTTTCCCAGGGCATGTAGTTGGAGCCTAAAGTAACAGGTGCATTTCCATGGTAATCGTGTTCATGAACCATATCCATAAGCATCTTGGTAAGTTCCTGACCCCTTTCCCCTGCATGGGTGTCATAAACTTCATTTCCTATACACCACATGATCACACTAGGATGGTTGCGGTCCCGCCTAATCCAGCTAGCAACATCTTTATCTACCCATTCATTAAAATAATTACCATAGTCATACTTTGTCTTAGGTCTTTCCCACATGTCAAATGATTCGGATTGGATAAGCATTCCCATCTCATCAGCAAGCTCCATTAGTTCAACTGCTGGCATGTTGTGGGCAGTACGGATAGAGTTAACACCCATTTCCTTAAGGATTGACATCTGCCGTCTTAAAGCAGATTTGTTCACAGCAGAACCTAGGGCCCCAAGGTCGTGGTGTTGACAAACTCCGTATAGCTTCATGTGTTTACCATTTATAAAGAAGCCATCATTTCTTGTAAATTCTAAAGTTCTAAAACCAAAGTTTTGAATTTCCTGTCCTATAAGTTGGTCGTCAAGGTAAAGCTCAGTCTTTAGTTTATATAAGTAAGGGTTATCAAGGTCCCAGAGATTAGGGTCAGTTACGAGAATAACCTGGGAGTTGACTTTATCAAAATCATTTACTGAAGTATCTGATGTAGAAAAAGCAACTTTTCTATCGTCCTTGTCTATAATCTCATGTTTTACTTTTATATTTGATGATGATTCCACATCAGAAGCCACCATGACCTCTGTATCTATATTTACTATCCAGCCTTTATCTTCTTTCTTAGGGGCAATATAGATACCGTCACTTATTATATGAGTTTCTGGATAAGTCTTTAGCCATACATTACGATAAATCCCGGCGCCAGAGTACCAGCGAGAATTAGGGGATTGGTAGCTTACTTGAACCATAATCTCGTTATTGCCATTAACTAATAGATCGGTAATATCAAATTCAAAGGTGGAATATCCG
>CAYOAJ010000081.1:0-1393 GCA_964401895.1 uncultured Herbinix sp. | reverse complement strand
AACTCCTGCCAATTCTCCATTGACAAAAACTTTGGAATCCATATATACACCTTCAAAACGGATTGCCCTACGTCTTCCATCTGATTTATCTACTTGAAATTCTTTACGATACCAACCATCACCGGTTTCGTATAAATTATTAGTGTCATAGATTAACCAGTCGTGGGGGAGGCTTACAGGTTGCCAATTAATATCTTTGGTCTTCATACTATCTAAAGAAGTATGTAGAGCTTGTTTTGTAAAAACCCAATTATCATTAAATAGTTTCTTTGTGTTCATTATAGACTCCTTTTTAATTATGTTAATAAGCAAGTTATAATAAAAAAGTTTCGATTAAATTATAGCATAAAGTACTTGTCTTTAATAGTCAGACAATTAATACTGGGCAATAAGGTATATATATTTAAATTAGTTGAATTCCAGTGTATATACAATAATGTACTTGTTAATTATTGCCAGAAAAGGGGGTGGAGAAAAAAAGAATGAGTTTTGTCACAATGTACAAAAATATTATAAAATAAAAAAACTATAGAAAATTATATAAAAATAAAATATAATTGACATGAAATTGATATTTGGCAAATTCATAGATATATGAATGACGCAA
This sequence comes from uncultured Herbinix sp., assembly GCA_964401895.1. Taxonomy (GTDB): domain Bacteria; phylum Bacillota; class Clostridia; order Lachnospirales; family Lachnospiraceae; genus Mobilitalea. Next base: position 786 of record CAYOAJ010000081.1, on the reverse strand, counting down.
AGTGTAGAGGAGCTAATGTATAGTTTTACATTTTCTCACGAGAGTAATATCATTCTCTTATCCAGTAACTTCGGAGAAACAACAATTCTTATTTGCTGCGAATGAAGAATAATGAAAAGATTAAATTAGTTAAGCCAGTTTTCCGTATAGGCAAGGAAAAAAGCTAGGTAGACTATTTTATAGGAGATAACACTACTGTAAGTAGAAGTCATGCAAGATATAACCAAGATACAAAGAAATTTGAAAAAGTAACCGAGGGTTCAAATTAATTTATTCAAAATGTTTAAAGAATTAAAGGAGGAGAGCTAATGCCTGAATACGCACATTATAAAGGACGAAGATATGACCTGGGAACATCGAAAGAAAAATTTATACTTTATTGGTATGATGAGAAGAATATACCAAAGGGTTTTAAAGAGGTATACAATCCAGATGGAGCGGTTAAAGATAATAAGTTTATTTACCCTACAGAAAAGGTAGACTGTGCCTATGAAGAAAGATTAAGAGTTATTTACAAGGGTCTTGAATTTCCTTATTTTGCATATTCTGAAGAGAAATATGTAATACTTGGCTACGACCAAGATATATGTAGAAAGCTAGATTTTGAACTTTGGGAGCCTTCTCTATATAGAAAATGGATTTCCCCAGAAGAAGGACATTTACGAGCCTACATTACAGAAATAAACTCCTCTTACAAGGATAGGTATATATATGACTACCTAGAATTTCGTTTTAAAGAAGATGGGTATCAAAAGGGAGAGTTATATACCTATTACAATGGTCAAA
>CAYOAJ010000080.1:0-8767 GCA_964401895.1 uncultured Herbinix sp. | reverse complement strand
AAACACTAAAAGAGAAATATTTTCATCTAATATTGCTGTATTCTTTGCAACACTTTGCGCTATATTTTTAGCCATACTTTTCGGATTTCCAACTCCATTAGTTGCCGTTCAATTACTCTGGGTCAACTTAGTGACTGATTCCCTCCCTGCCATCTCCTTAGGTATGGAGCAAGCTGAAGATGAAATAATGCATCGTAAACCCATCTCCCCTAAAAAGGGTATGTTTGCTGATGGTTTAGCAGTGAAGATAGTTATAGAAGGAATTATGATTGGATCTCTGGCGCTTACATCATTTGTAATTGGCTATAAGTTTTTTGATATACCTAATGGAAACACCACTCCATGGATAGGCAGAACCATGTCTTTTTCAGTACTTAGCTTATCCCAGCTTTTTCATTCCTTTAATATGCGTAGCGAACATTCTCTTGCTGAAATTGGAATGTTCAGTAATAGTAAGCTGACCATATCATTTATTATATGTTTTTTTCTACAAGTTGCTGTTGTTTCTATCCCTGCATTATCAAAGCTCTTTCAAGTTGTTCCTTTAGATAAAAGACAATGGGCAACAGTACTACTACTCTCCATTGTTCCAATCCTTGTTGTGGAATTACAGAAAAAGTTTAATCACTCTAAAAACTCTAAAAAATAATATATGCAGAGTGTTTCTTGTCCATAGGACTTGAATAAATCTATCAATATATTATAATATTAGTATACAGACAAATTTCAATTTGGAAGGTGCTAGTATGAACAGAAGAAAAAAAGACTCATATAACCATCCACTTAGTCCCTATTCGGAAGCTCATTGGGATAAATGGACTATGTATAATAATACACCTTATGAATGGGATGATGATCTCTATCATGAGAAGAAGGTTCAGCTCTATAGCGGTCACCTAATTAAATCTTACCGATGTATAGTAAATGAACCTCTTGAAATACATAATGAAGGGCAAGTGAACCAGTAAATATTATCAGGTTCCTTGCCCTTTATTTTAATTACATATTAATATAAGTCCTATATCTTAAATGCATCTTTACCTGGATATCTTGCGTTATTACCAAGTTCCTGCTCAATTCTTAATAATTGATTATACTTTGCAACTCGGTCAGTTCTAGAAGGTGCACCAGTTTTAATCTGTCCAGCATTGGTTGCCACTGCAATATCAGCTAGAGTTACATCTTCTGTTTCTCCAGAACGATGAGAAATAACAGCTGTCCACCTATTATCCTTAGCCATAGCAATAGCATCTAAAGTTTCTGTAAGGGTTCCAATTTGATTAAACTTAATTAGAACAGAATTAGAAATATCATTATTAATACCTTTAATTATTCTTTCTGTATTAGTAACAAATAAATCGTCACCTACTAATTGAACCTTATTACCAATTCTCTCCGTTAGTAACTTCCATCCATCCCAGTCTTCTTCTGCAAGACCGTCTTCAAGAGAAATCACAGGATATTTGTCACAAATCTCATCCCAGAAATCTACCATCTCTTCAACTGTCTTGTATTCTCCAGATTTCCAGAATAAATAGTCTCCTATTCTTCCTTCTTTCTCAGCCGCCACATACATCTCTGTAGCTGCTGCGTCAATAGCAATGTAGAAGTCTTCACCTGGAACATAGCCAGCTGCTTCAATAGCCTTAACAATATAATCCAAGGCTTCAGTATCGCTCTTAAAGTTAGGAGCAAATCCACCTTCATCTCCAACAGAAGTTGCATAACCATCAGCAGCTAAGAGCCCCCTCAAAGTATGAAACACAGTAGCACTTTGTTCTAAACACTGGGCAAAACTATTAGCACCAACTGGCATAATCATAAACTCCTGTATGTTTAAACTGTTGTCAGCATGCTCACCACCATTAATAATATTCATCATAGGCACTGGTAGTACTTTAGCATTAGTCCCACCTATATAACGATATAATGGTAGTCCGAAGTGATTTGCTGCTGCCTTTGCAACCGCCAGGGAAACTGCTAATATTGCATTAGCTCCTAAGTTACCCTTATTATGAGTTCCGTCTAGCTCTATCATCTTGTTATCAATTTCAGTTTGATCACAGGCATCCATACCTATAATTTCTGAGGCAATACTAGTATTGATATTCTCAACTGCCTTTAATACACCCTTACCCAAATATCTTTTCTTATCATTATCTCTAAGTTCAACTGCCTCAAATGCTCCTGTAGAAGCTCCTGAGGGTGCTGCCGCCCTACCTATAGTTCCATCAGCCAATGTAACTTCTGCTTCAACTGTAGGATTTCCTCTTGAATCTAAAATTTCTCTTCCTATTATCTTTACAATCTTCAAATTGTTCATGGCATCCTTCCTTTCTGTGATTAGAGTATAAATGGTTTTAAACATTAATATTATCTATATAATACTGGTAAATATACCAGTTAATATAACCACTTAAAACGGGGGTATCTAAATACTGCTTTTGAATGAATATTTTCACGGGGAACAAATTTCTCAGTCCATCCTCTTGAATCAAAAGAAGAACCTCTATTATCTCCCATCATAAAATATTTACCTTCTGGTACTTCATATGGACCAAAGTCATTTCTTAATTCCTCTGTTACATAGTCTTCTTCTATGGGTTCTCCATTAATATAAACCAAACCATCTCTTCCTTCAATAACCTCTCCAGGAAGTCCTAGTATTCTCTTAATATAATCCTTGTCTGTGTAAAATGGAGGTTTAAAATACACTATATCCCCACGCTGTGGATCTGAAAATGTATAGGCCAGACGTAATGTCATAACCCTCTCTCCAATCTGAATGGTATCCTCCATGGAGCCTGACTCTGGTTGAACATTAACAACAACATATTTATTAAGAGCTTTTGCAAATATTATAGCAAATGCAAAAACAAAAATCCAACTAACTATCTCTTTAATAATTTTTTTACTCATATTTTTATTAACTCCATCCATAATATTATCCCTTACCACAAAACAGTAAAATCAGGAAACTTAAAAACTGCTTTTCCCAATATCTTGTCCCTTTCTAGATATTTATTGTTCCAATACCTGGAGTCTTCAGAACAATTTCGATTGTCTCCCATCATAAAATATGTACCCTCTGGTATCTTATAAGGACCAAAGTCAAAATCCATAGGTTCAAGTATATAATCTTCTTCTAATGCTTGCCCATCTATATAGACTATACCGTCTATCCCTTCAATAGTCTCCCCTGGCAAGCCAACGATGCGCTTAATATAGTCAATTTCTTCATCATCAGGATATGGGAAAACTACAATGTCTCCCCTCTTTGGATCAGCAAATAAATATGCTAAACGAAAGGTCACAACACTATCATCTATCATAATTGTATTCTTCATAGAACCTGTTGGAACCTTCACCCTGAATATGACAACTTTGTTAATAAACGTTGCTAACAATATTGCTGTTATAAAAACTAGTATCCAACTTATTATCTCCTTGATTACTTTATTATTCATTATAGGTCTCCTTTATAATACAACAAGAAAAGTACTATCTTATTATACTAACTTTTTACGTCTTTGTAAACATTATACATTGAAAAGCATAAGATAAAAGAGAAGTTTTATCTATTGGAGGACATTTTAGTATGGATATACATGTAGTCTCACCAGGAGAAACATTAGAAAACATAGCCCAACAATACGGAGTAACAGTAGAAAGAATAATGTTAGATAACGAATTACCTAATCCTGCAAATCTTGTAGTTGGCCAAAGTATGGGGATCAGGTATCCCCAGTTGGTCCATACTATTGCCACAGGAGATACTTTAACAAGCATAGCACAATTATATGGAGTAAGTGTGAACGATATTCTTCAAAAGAACCCATGGGTTGCGGCCCAAGAAGGCCTTACAGTAGGTGACGAGCTTGTAATTGAATTTGAAGGTGCAGGAGATCGAAGAAATACAGTTATAAATGGTTACTGCTATCCCTTCATTGACAGAGATACATTAAGAAAAACCCTTCCTTTTTTAACTTATCTATCTATCTTCACATATGGCTTTACCCCAGAAGGTGACTTGGTAACTATTGATGATGAAGAGTTGATAGGAATTGCCCAAGAGTTTGGAGTTGGCCCTGTTATGATGCTGGCACCTATGAGCGAAGATGATAACTTTGATCCTCAAATAGCCCATGAAATGTTTATTAATCCAGAGGGACAAAGTAGGTTAATAGATAATATTATTATTAACATGGAAGAGAAAGGTTACGTTGGTCTTGATATAGATTTTGAATATATCTTACCTGAAGACAAAGATTTGTTTATCAGCTTTATCGCTGAAACTAAGGCTAGATTAGAAGAAGCTGGCTTTTTCACCATGGCCGCTCTAGCTCCTAAAACCTCAGGAGAAATGACAGGATTGCTTTATGAAGCCCATGACTATCCTGCTATTGGAGCAATTGTAGATTATACCTTGCTTATGACCTACGAGTGGGGATATCTATTCGGACCCCCAATGCCAACATCACCAATTCAAAGCGTTCGCCGAGTACTGGAATATGGAGTGTCTACCACTCCTAGTGAAAAAATACTTATGGGAGTTCCTAACTACTCTTACGATTGGGCCCTACCCTTTGTTCAAGGTGAATCAATGGCCGAAGCATTGAGCAATCAAGAAACTATTCTTAGAGCTTCCCAAGTGGGAGCTGTTATTGAATTCGATGAAGAAACACAGTCACCATTTTACACTTATACAGATGCAGAGGGAATAGAACATATTGCATGGTTCGATGATGTAAGAAGTATGGACTCAAAGCTTAGGCTTATTCCAGAATTCGATCTTGCAGGAGCTGGCGTCTGGCAGATTATGAACTTCTTCCCAGGTTTATGGATGGTTGTAAACTCAATTTTTGAAGTTGAAAAGATAAACTAAACCCTTCGAAAACCTTTTGATATACTGGAATAATTATGATATTATTAAGGGGTAGCTTATTTTACACATTATATATGACATTTATAGTACAAAAGAAAGGAAAACTAAAAAACGATATGAAAAAAAGAAAATTACTTTTATTTTTACTATTAATATCTCTAATCATTATACCTATATTAAGTGGTTGTGATAAAAAGGATACAGAATCAGAAGAATCTGAGCCTACTCCAACTATTGCAGTGGATAATACTGAACCAACTGAGTCACCGGAAGATCTTGATGAAGAAGCTGATCAATGGTTAGCTGATTATCCAATGCAAATGGGAGAATCCAACATTAAGCATGACCCCGTATTTGAAGAAGGGTTTGAAAGTGGAGAAAGCGGATTTACAGGAAGGGGTTCTGCCCAGGTAGAGGTAGTTGATAGCCAAGCTAATGAAGGGACTTATTCATTATATGTTACTGGTAGAGAAGAAGTTTGGAATGGTGCAATTGTCGATTTAAGCGAACTTTTAGAAGCTAATTCAAGATATATAATAACGGCATATGTATACTATGATGAAGGACCAGATACGGTTCATATTGATGCCAAACTAGAAAGAAACAGCGACCAGTATCCAACATTTGCATCAATATATGCAAAAAAAGGGGAATGGACTATGATGCGTGGAGCCATTAATCTTCCCGAAGATACAGAATCAACAGCTTTATATTTTGAAACTGGCTATGATGGCAATGATTTGATCGACTTTTACGTTGATGATATTTATATAGCCAAAGAAACCTCTATTATTGAACGAGGACATATACCTGCAATAAAGGATGTCTATAAGGACTACTTTACTGTTGGTGTTGCGGCAACTGTTGATGAAATAACTCCTGATAGAAAAGAATTAATCAGCCAACAGTTTAACACCCTTACTCCAGGTAACGAATTAAAGGCAGATAGCGTTCTAGATTATGAGACTTGTATCTCTGATCCCAAATATGACGATAATCCTGCCATTAGCTTTAAAAATGTAGAACCACTCTTAGATTTTGCTAAAGAAAATAATCTTAAAACTAGGGGCCATACATTAATATGGCATAGCCAAACCCCTAGATGGTTCTTTACTGAAGGATATTCTAATGACCCTAATGCTCCTTTTGTTTCAAGGGATCTTATGTTGAAGCGTATGGAGAACTATATTAAAAATGTCTTTGAATATGTAGATGCAAATTATCCTGATCTTTTCTACGCTTGGGATGTTGTAAATGAAGCAATAAACCCTGGTGAAGGACAAGAAGGCGGCATAAGATATGAAGAGAATTATTATTATCAGATTATTGGTCCAGACTATTTAGAAAAAGCCTTTGAGTATGCTAGGAAATATGCTGATGAAAGTATTAAACTTTTCTATAATGACTACAATACAGAAGAAGCTGTTAAAGCAGTTTTCATATCAGAATTAGCAGAAAAACTTAGCCAAAAAGGGTTAATAGATGGAGTTGGTTTACAAACCCACATGTCAACAGAGCATCCTTCTTTTGTGGATGTAGAAGCATCTATACGTAGATATGCTGAATTAGGATTGGAAATACAGATAACAGAAATCGATATGGGAACTACTATAAATACAAAAGAGGAAATGGAAAAGCAAGCAATAAGATATAAGAGATTCTTCTCTATAATTAAAAGATTGGTCGATGACGATGTTGCTAATATTACCAACGTAACATTCTGGGGATTGTCAGATGACATATCTTGGTTGAACGAACCAGGTGAACCTAGTTATCCATTACTCTTTGATCAGTATTTAGTTCAAAAGCCTGCCTTCTGGGGCGCAGTATTACACCCAGATGTTCCATTATATTAATTATTTTTGCAGTAAGGGAGGTATAATAGATATGGGCGATTTTGAGGTAAACCCTTTTCAATTAATAGGTAAGGAATGGATGCTTATAGCTGCCGGAGATGAGAACAAGGCAAATGCTATGACTGCATCTTGGGGCGGCCTAGGTGTTATGTATGGAAAAGATGTTGTATATGTTGTTATTCGGCCTCAAAGATATACAAAAGAATTTGTAGATAAACAAGGTGGCTTTTCTTTAAACTTCTTTGGCAAAGGACATAGAGAGATACTCAATTACATGGGTACCGTTTCAGGAAGAGATGAAGATAAGATAGATAAATCTGGTTTAACTGTGACCATGTCAGAAGATACACCTTATTTTGAAGAAGCTAATCTTGTACTTATTTGCAAGAATTTATTTAATCAAACTCTAGGTACAGAAGGCTTGTTAGACGAAAGCCTTAAGGACAGATGGTATAGTAATGGGGATGAACACACCCTATATATAGCTGAGATAGTTGAAGTAATTAAAAAGTAATTTATAATATAGATAAATCAAGCTTAAAGGTCCTAGACATATATAATATAAATGTCTGGACCTTTTTGTATTGACTATGACTAGTAAAATATGAGATTATAGTATAGTAGCTGAAATTTACACTTTCGATAAAAAATTGCTTAATTTTATTAATTAATATGGAGGAAAAGATGATCAAATATGAGGATGTTAAAAACAATGAAACTATAAAACTTTATATTAGAAAGTCCGATGAAACATTGGCAGCCTTAGGTTACACAGACCATAGTCTAGCCCATGTATCTAAGGTAGCTGAAGTTGCAGGATATATATTAGAAACCTTAGGCTACTCTGAAAGAGAGGTTGAACTAGTTAAAATAGCTAGTTATCTTCATGATATAGGTAATCTTGTTAATAGAGAAGAACATGCCCAAAGTGGTGCATGCATGGCCTTCAAACTTCTTAGTGATCTCGGAGCAGCCCCTGAAGATATTGCTGTAATTGTATCTGCTATTGGGAACCATGATGAACATACAGCAGTTCCTGTAAGTCCTGTGGCAGCTGCTGTAATCTTAGCTGACAAGTCTGATGTAAGAAGGAGCAGAGTTAGAAACCAAGACCTAGCTACTTTTGATATCCATGACAGGGTTAATTATGCTGTAGAAAACTCTGAGGTAACCATTGATTCAGAGCTAAAGTCATTTCAAATAAGACTGAAAATTGACACTTCCATAAGTCCTGTAATTGATTATTTTGAAATCTTTCTGGATAGAATGATTCTGTGTAAAAGAGCTGCAGAATATCTTGACCTTACTTTTGAATTAATAATGAATAATCAGAGAGTTTTATAGAGCCCTTGGGTAAAACTTACTGTAACGAGAAGGCGGATACTGGATTAAACCAGTGTCCGCCTTGTTCTAATGATAACCTGAGTCTTACATAGCAATCCCTTATCAAGCTACTATCTCAAGGAACAGTTATTGATTTTCAGAATACTGGACAAGCATAAAGTACAGGGGTTATAAATCGTTAGGAAGACCTATTCCGTAGTCCAGCGATGATTTTTACGGTAAAACACCAGGTTAATAGATTTAAGCAAGCCAGACTCAATATATAAGCATCGAAATTTTAAATATGCGTCAACCTCCTCAATTAATGTAGAGGATTCAACTTTGTATTTGTATCTTTTATTGTCGAATTCTATTCCCCATGCATCGATACGAATATCACCTTTAATATTAAAGGATGTAATTACACATACTTGGTGCCTAGTTGGGAAAGAAATGTTAATTGGCATAAAACAACACCTCACTAAAGATTATATAGCAACTATAGAACATATGTTTGCAATTTGCAATGGAAATAGGAGGCATTATTGAAGAAAACAAGTTAAGTGGAGAAAGGGGCTAGCAATGACAGAGGAATGTATCATGTGTAACAGAACAATCCCAGAGGGTAGACAGGTCTGTCCCAGATGCGAATTTGAAATATATCAACAAGACCCTAATGCTACTTGGGCTATTGGTGATTTTG
>CAYOAJ010000079.1:0-8808 GCA_964401895.1 uncultured Herbinix sp. | reverse complement strand
TATATAAACAGATGTAATTGATGGAGGGGCTTCATTGTCACCTAACCTATGATCATTTCCTGGATTAGCCGCTGACACTCTTAAAAGGTCCGAATGTAAATCCACCGCCTTTAAAATAGCAGAAAGAAATAGTAGAAACTCTACATTATCTTTTGGAGTTTTCCCTGGATATAATAAATTTCTCCCTGTATCAGTAACCATAGACCAATTATTATGCTTACCAGAGCCATTAACTCCTTTAAATGGTTTCTCGTGAAGCAAGCAAGTAAGTCCATGACGGTGGGCAACCCTCTTCATATATTCCATAACAAGTTGATTATGATCCGTTGCAATATTGGCAGTCTCAAAAATAGGTGCCAATTCATGCTGAGCTGGGGCAGCCTCATTGTGCTGAGTTTTAGCAGTTACCCCCATCTTCCAAAGCTCATTATTCAACTCTTTCATAAAAGAAGCTACTCTTTCTTTTATGCTACCATAATAATGGTCATCCATCTCCTGGCCTTTTGGTGGCATTGCACCAAATAATGTACGGCCTGTAAATATCAGATCATCTCTTTGAAGATATTTCTTTTTATCTATTAAAAAATACTCCTGTTCAGCACCAACTGTAGGACTAATTCTTTTAACATCATCATGGCCAAAAAGCTTCATTATTCGCATTACCTGGTTATTAAGAGCCTCCATGGACCTTAGTAGTGGAGTCTTCATATCAAGAGCTTCCCCTGTGTAAGAGCAAAATGCTGTAGGTATACACAAAGTTACCCCCGATGCATCCTCCCTTAAAAAGGCTGGTGAGGTACAGTCCCAAGCAGTATATCCCCGGGCTTCAAAAGTGGCCCTTAATCCTCCTGATGGAAATGAGGAAGCATCTGGCTCTCCTTTAATTAACTCTCTACCTGAGAATTCCATAATAATCTTTCCATCAGCAGTAGGACTGATAAATGAGTCATGCTTTTCCGCAGTAATTCCTGTCATTGGCTGAAACCAATGGGTATAATGGGTTGCCCCATTCTCTATAGCCCAGTTCTTCATGGCATTAGCTACTACCTCTGCCACGTCAGAGTCTAGTTCATCTCCATTTTCAATTGTTTTCTTAAGTGCAAGATATGTTTTCCTTGGAAGTCTATCTACCATGACGGAGTCACTAAACACATCAATAGCAAAAATATCAGTTAATTTTTCGGACATACTTCACCCTCCGCATTTTTCCATATAAGTAATTGCTTTTACTCTAAATACCACTCATCTACTCCAGTCTCTTCTGGAGGACCTTGTGAATCAGGCATATATTTCTTCAACACTTTTTCCATCATAAAAGAATTGATAAAGATGGTAAGTGCCGGCATTATTACAATCAGCATAAAGTTAGATAGTATAACTAATATTACAGATGCTATAACAACTAGTAACATTAAAATAGTGTATAAAATATGTCGTATAGACATAAAAATAGAAGATTTAATCATCTGTCCGTATGATATTTCAAATCGAGATAATAAAGGAAACACATACATAGTAAAAATAATTGTAAAAGCAAAAAGTGCTAAAAATACACCTAATAATATAGAGCCTTTTTTAGAATCCACTTCTAGCATACTCCAGGCATAATAAAGATCAAAGGCCAATATAAGCTGAATAATTGTTATCACAACTCCTACAATAGCCCCTTTTTTAAAATTTAATCTAAATGACTTGAAAAACTCTCTAAAAAGATATCCCCTATCCCTACGTATCACCTTCACCACTGTATAATATAATGCAGTAGTTGCAGGTCCTATAGTAATGATGGGTATGCATAGTAAAAGGTAGATTATACTTAAAACTAGCAAATCAGCAATCTTACTAAGCACTGTAAATAGAGGGTTGTCAATATTAAAAAAACCACTCATAATATTCCTCCAATTTTGTTAAAATCTTGCTATTGTCACAAGACTTTGCATATTCCTTATGTTTGATTAACTTGTTTCATTATATTCTATCACAAGCTGTCGATATTAGAAAGTAAAACATTTCAATTATTCAAGACTATGAATAAATAATCCACTTCTTAACTTTGGTTCAAACCAAGTAGACTTGGGTGGCATTAGCATATCAGCATCAGCTACATCCAAAAGTTCATCTATTGATGTAGGATACATAGAGAACGCAACCTTCATATCTCCTTCTACCCTTCTTTCCAACTCATCTAAGCCCCTAATTCCACCGATAAAGTCAATCCTATTATCAGTACGGGGATCTTCTATAGCAAGAATAGGTTGTAAAAGGTAATCTTGTAATATGGATACATCCAAACTTGAAACTGGATCATTTGGAATATTAAGTTCTTCTTTAGGATTTAGGCAATACCAATTGTCATCAATATACATGCCAAACTCACCCTTAGTCAAAGGTGAATAAGCCTCTTTGCCGATTAATTTCACATTAAAGTTTCCCTTTATAGCATCAAAAAATTCATCTACTGTCAGTCCATTAAGATCTTTAACCGCCCTATTATAAGGCATTATCATCAATTGATTATGGGGAAAGAGAACTGATAAAAAGAAATTAAACTCCTCATCTCCTACATATCCTGGATTCTCTTCTCTTCTTTTTAATCCAACTTTTACTGCGGAAGCAGTCCTATGGTGACCATCTGCTATATAGGTATTATCAATCTTATCAAATGCATCACTAATAAGCTTTATCTTGTCAGCATTGGTTACTTTCCACACCTTGTGACCAACTCCGTCTGCCGAATCAAATGAATAAATAGGCTCTTCTTTTTGAACTTGTGCTACTGTGTCATCAATCACTTTCTCTGCCCTATATGCTAAAAATATTGGCCCTGTTTGAGCATTTAATGCATCCACATGCTTAATCCTATCAATTTCTTTATCTTGTCTAGTTTTCTCATGTTTTTTTATAGTACCATCAAGGTAATCGTCTATTGAAGAGCATGCAACGATCCCAGATTGAGACCTACCGTCCATGGTTAACTGATATATATAATAAGCCTCATCTTCATCAAGAAACATGTTCCCTTGTTCAATCATTTCCTCAAGAAGCTGCCTAGCCTTATCATAAACTATGTCATCATATGTAGATACATGGTCCCCTAATTGAGTCTCCGCCCTATCTATCGCTAAAAAGGATAAGGGTTCTGCTAGGGTTTCTTTTTTGGCTTCTTCACGGTTATACACATCATAGGGTAAAGCTGCAATTCTTCCTGCCAATTCTTTTACTGGCCTTATAGACCTAAATGGTTTTACTAATGCCATAAAAACAGTCCTCCTCGTTGAATAAAAGCGTTCTATCAGTTACGCCCTTAATACTGATAAAACGCTTTAATTTTAATTTTCTTTAATATCTTATCTTTTACTTTATCACATTTACTCTTAGTACTCCATCTATATTTCTAAGTTCTTCGGACAATCTTCCATTAATAGATGCATCTACATCAATTACAGTATAAGCGTATTCTCCACGACTCTTGTTAACTAAGTCAGAAATATTAACATTCAAAGAAGCTACTGCACCGGTAAACTGCGTTAACATCTTTGGAATATTTCTATGTAAAATAGCAATCCTTCCAGAAGAAGTAAAATCCCCCGCATCACAAGAAGGAAAATTAACCGAATTAACTATATTACCATTCTCCATAAAATCTCTTAATTGCCTTACAGCCATAACTGCACAATTATCTTCAGACTCATTAGTTGAAGCTCCTAGATGAGGAGTTGCAATTACATTTTTAAGTTTAGCAGTCTTATCGTTAGGGAAATCAGTAACATACTTTCCAACCTTGCCAGATTCAAGTGCTTCTGCTATATCATCATCACTAACTAAACCACCTCTAGCATAATTAAGGATAATTACTCCATCCTTCATCTTCCCTATAGATTCTTTATTTATCATTTCCTTTGTATTAACATTAGGGTTATCATCTTCTATTAATGGAGTGTGTATAGTTATATAATCACATTGACTATATATTTCATCACGACTATTAACATGAACAACATCCCTAGATAAATTCCATGCACTATCCACTGAAATAAATGGGTCACAACCATACACTTTCATACCAAGACGGTTTGCCACATTAGCAACTAGGACGCCAATTGCACCTAGACCTATAACCCCTAGTTTTTTACCTTTGATTTCATTACCTACAAATTGTTTTTTTCCTTTTTCAACAAGTTTATCTACACCCTCTTCATCCTTGATGGATTCAACCCAGTTGATTCCACCTACTACATCCCTTGATGCTAGTATTAAACCTGCGATTACTAACTCTTTAACACCATTTGCATTTGCACCTGGGGTATTAAAAACAACTATCCCTTCTTCTGCACAACGTTCCAAGGGTATGTTATTTACACCTGCCCCTGCTCTTGCAATGGCTTTAACATTATCTCCAAAATCCACATCATGAAGATTAGCACTTCTAACAAGAAGTACATCTGCTTCACTTACTTCCTCTGTTTCTTCATACAGATCATTAAAAAATTTTAATCCTGCTTCTGAGATAGGATTAAGACATTTATATTTCATTACTAAGGCTCCTTCCTAGATAGCTTACTATTGATTTTCTATTTCAAATTTCTTCATAAAATCAACCAGCGCTTCAACCCCTTCAATTGGCATTGCATTGTAAATACTTGCTCTCATGCCACCTACAGTTCTATGTCCTTTTAGGTTCTCAAGGCCACTCGCCTTAGCTTCCTTAATAAACTTAGCATCTAACTCTTCATCTCCAGTAACAAAAGGTACATTCATTAAGGAACGATCTTCTTTTCTAACTGTACCCTTAAATAATTTACTTTCATCTAAGAAGTCATAAAGAACTGCCGCCTTCTTCTCATTTCTTACCTTCACTGCATCTAATCCACCAAGGTTTTTTAACCATTTAAATACTTTGCCGCATATATATATTCCGTAAGCTGGAGGAGTATTGTATAATGAATCCTTATCAGCCTGTGTCTTATACTTCAACATTGTAGGTGTTCCAGGAAGGGTATCCTCTGTAATAAGGTCTTCACGAACTATAACAATTGTAACCCCTGCTGGACCTATATTCTTCTGTACTCCACCAAATATAACCCCGTATTGGCTAACATCTATTGGCTCAGATAGAAAACATGATGAAACATCAGAAACCAATGGTTTTCCTTTTGTATTAGGTAAGCTTTTAAATTTAGTTCCATAGATGGTGTTATTTTCACAAATATGCACATAATCAGCATTTTCAGAAATAGGAAGATCACTACAATCTGGTATGTAGGTATATCCTTCATCCTCTGATGATGCAATAATATTAGCTTTACCAAAAATCTGTGCTTCTTTGTAAGCCTTCTTTGACCATTGTCCTGTATTAATAAAATCAACTTCCTTGTTTTTCATTAGATTCATAGGAATAGCTGCAAATTGCTGAGAAGCACCACCTTGCAAGAAAAGAACCTTGTAGTTATCTGGTATCTTCATTAAATCCCGTAAGTCCTTCTCTGCTTCCTGAATAATCTCTTCAAAAACCTTAGAACGATGGCTCATCTCCATAACGGACATACCACAACCTCTGTAGTTAAGCATTTCATCTGCGGCTTCCTGCAATACCTCCACTGGTAACATGGCAGGGCCTGCTGAAAAATTAAAAATTCTACCCATATTTCTTCCTCCCTAAAATAATTCCACCCTTTAATAATTTATCGGTTTACTGTACTAAAGTCACTTTCAACCATTATAAGACTATGTTATTTTTTTGTCAATGCCTTTATTACTTTTTTTCTATATCTTCTTCTGAAAAAATTTCATCTATAGCCGCCCCTGGTGCAACCATAGGCCATACCTTTTCATCTAAATCAATAATACAATCTATTACTACTGGTTCATTTAATGATAAAACTTCTTTAAGAACTGGCTCTACTTCTTCTTTTTTACTTATACGATAAGCCTTTGCCCCCATGGCCTCGGCCAATTTAACAAAGTCCACTTTATCTTTCAAAGTTGTATAAGAATATCTTTTATTATAGAACAAGGTCTGCCATTGACGAACCATTCCTAACACATGATTATTAAATACTATCTGTATTATAGGTATATTATAGCGGGTAGCTGTCGCTATCTCATTCATATTCATTCTAAAACAACCATCACCTGCTATATTAATAACATTCTTGTCTGGCATCCCTACCTTAGCACCAATGCAAGCCCCTAGTCCATAGCCCATAGTCCCTAGCCCACCAGATGTAATAAATGTCCTAGGACTTTTGTACTTATAATACTGAGCCGCCCACATCTGATGTTGACCTACCTCTGTTGTTAAAATTGCATCACCCTCAGTTAAGTCATATAATTTCCCTAAAATATATGGACCTGTAAGGATGTCTTGACGATATTTTAGAGGATGCTTTTCCTTAAGTTTATAGATTGTCTCTAACCAGTCTTTATGGTCTAACTGTTCAATCATACCATTTAATCTTATAAGGACCTCTTTTATATCTCCAATTATAGAACAGTCTACAACGACATTCTTATTAACTTCAGCAGGGTCTACATCAATCTGTATTATCTTGGCTTTTTTGGCAAAATGTTTAGCATTTCCAGTTACTCTGTCAGAGAACCTTGCACCAATTGTAATAAGTAAGTCACATTGAGTTACCCCTAAATTAGATGTCTTTGTTCCGTGCATTCCTAGCATTCCTGTATATTTAGGATCCGAACCATCAAAGGCTCCCTTACCCATTAATGTGTCAGCAACTGGAGCATCAACTTTTCCAACAAAATCTCTAAGCTCATCTGCAGCATCAGAAATAACTGCACCACCACCTACAAAAATATATGGCTTTTTAGACTTATTAATAAGATTTACTGCTTCTTCTAAATCTTTACTCTTGATACCCTCTGTCTTTCTTTCGATTTTCTTTGGGACAAACTTAGTATATTCCGTCTTAGCAGCTGTTACATCCTTTGTAATGTCAATTAATACAGGGCCAGGTCTTCCGCTTTGTGCAATCTCAAAAGCTTTTCTAATAGTATCAGCAAGCTTATCTACATCCTTAACAATGTAATTATGCTTTGTAATAGGCATAGTTATACCACTAATGTCAATCTCTTGAAAAGAGTCTTTTCCTAATAAGTCAACGCTTACATTTGCTGTGATTGCAACCATAGGAACACTGTCCATGTTAGCAGTTGCAATTCCAGTAACTAAATTGGTTGCTCCAGGGCCAGAAGTCGCCATACATACTCCTACCTTACCTGTTGCCCTTGCATAACCATCCGCTGCATGGGATGCTCCTTGCTCATGGGAAGTTAGGATATGCCTAATATCATCACTATTTTTATATAATTCATCATATATATTTAATATGGCCCCTCCTGGATAACCAAAAACGGTGTCCACACCCTGTTCCTTAAGGCATTCTATTAAAATTTGAGATCCTGTCAATTCCATCTTAATCCTCCATTCTGCTAATATAGCTATACTTTATATTAACTAATTGCTCTTAGGCACTTCAAGGATTGCTCCCTTATTACCTGAGGTTACCATTGATACATATCTTGAAAGATAGCCTTTTGTAATCTTAGGTTCACGGGGTTTCCATTCTGCTCTTCTTTTGGCTAACTCTTCATCTGTGACATCAAAATCTAATGTGTTTGCATTAATATCTATTTTTATAATATCTCCTTCTTCAACTAAAGCAATATTACCTCCAACCGCTGCTTCTGGTGACACATGGCCTATGCAAGCACCTCTTGACGCTCCTGAAAATCTACCATCTGTAATTAAAGCAACACTTGAACCTAGTCCCATTCCCATTATTGCACTAGTTGGGTTAAGCATCTCTCGCATTCCTGGTCCACCTTTTGGTCCTTCGTATCGGATGACAACAACATCACCTTCAACAATTTTTCCGCCCATAATTGCTTCAATTGCTTCTTCCTCAGAATCAAAAACCCTAGCTGGGCCTTCAAATTTTAGCATTGATGGGTCAACTGCTGAACGCTTAACAACACCTGTCTCTGGAGCCAAATTACCTTTCAATACAGCAATTCCACCATTTTCACTATAAGGATTATCTATTGGTCTAATAACATCATGATCACGATTTATACTATCTTTTATATTTTCTCCAATAGTCTTTCCTGTTACTGTAATTAAATCCTTATGCAAGAGCCCTTTCTTATCTAACTCATTCATGACTGCATATACTCCACCAGCTTCATTTAAGTCCTCCATATAGGTAGGTCCTGCTGGTGCAAGGTGACATAAATTAGGTGTTCTGTCACTGATTTCATTAGCTAGTTCAATATCCAAGTCTACTCCTGCCTCATGGGCAATTGCAGGTATATGAAGCATTGTATTGGTAGAACAGCCTAAAGCCATGTCTACAGTAAGTGCATTCTCAAATGCTTCTTTTGTCATTATATCTTTAGGACGAATATCTTTCTCAAGTAATTCCATTATCTTCATTCCTGCTTGTTTTGCAAGACGTATTCTTTCAGAATAAGGTGCTGGTATTGTTCCATTGCCCTTTAGTCCCATTCCAATTGCTTCAGTTAAGCAATTCATAGAATTGGCCGTATACATTCCAGAGCAAGAACCACAGGATGCACAAGCTTTATTCTCATATTCTTCTACTTCTTCTCCTGTCATTTTTCCTGCATTATATGCTCCAACCGCCTCAAACATACTGGACAAACTAGTCTTTTTACCATTAACTCTTCCTGCCAGCATTGGTCCACCACTAACAAAGATGGTTGGAATATTTAATCGAGCTGCTGCCATAAGAAGTCCTGGTACATTTTTATCACAGTTTGGAACCATAA
>CAYOAJ010000078.1:6807-8824 GCA_964401895.1 uncultured Herbinix sp. | reverse complement strand
CAATACTTAAAGAATATGTGGAGCAGGCAAGAAAGAAATATGACTATATTATTATTGATTGTATGCCTTCACTTGGAATGTTGACTATTAATGCCCTGGTTTGTGCTGATTCTGTATTGATTCCTGTACAGACGGCTTATCTTCCAGTAAAGGGGCTTCAGCAGTTAATAAAGACTGTTAGTAGGGTAAAGAGACATCTAAATCCAAAAATTCAAATTGAAGGAATACTTCTCACTATGGTAGATAATAGGACGAATTATGCAAAGGATATTTCTCAGCAGATAAGAGAGGCTTACTCAGCTAGTATTAATGTCTTTGATGTAGAAATTCCAATGTCAGTGCGAGCTGCAGAAACAAGTGCAGTGGGTAGTAGCATTTACTTATATGATCCTAAAGGAAAGGTTTCGTTCGCATACACAGCTTTGATTAAGGAGGTAATTGATCATGAGTAGTAAGAGGCCAGGGCAAAGGGTAGCTATGACAAGTGTTAATGAGCTTTTATGTGTGCCCGAGACAGAGGGAACGATTGATGTTGATGTAAATGCAATCTATCCATTTGAAAATCATCCGTTTAAGGTCATGTATGATAATACTATGGAGGAGCTTGTGGAGAGCATAAAGTTAAATGGTGTTCTTACTCCAGTTCTTCTTCGACCAGACGGTGAGGGAAATTTTGAAATGATTTCTGGTCACAGAAGATTAAAAGCGACAAAGTTAGCTGGGCTTCGTAAAATCCCTGCTATTATCAAAGAGATGACTGATGATGAGGCTACTATTGCAATGGTAGATGCTAATATGCAGAGAGAGGAAGTACTTCCGAGTGAGAAGGCTTTTGCACTTAAGATGAAAATGAATGCGATAAAAAATCAAGGAAAGCGACACGACTTAACCTCGTCCACTGAGTGGACGAAGTTAAGATCAGGGGATATTGCAGGGCGGAGTGGAGGAATAGGTAAGTCCATGGTACATCGTTATATTCGCCTAACTGAACTTGATCCTAAACTGTTAGATATGGTAGATCGGAAAAGGTTGGCTATAAACTCAGGAGTTGAGATCTCATATCTGAATAAGGATATGCAGCAATGGATTTACGATTATATAAAAAATAATGGCATGATAAAGCAGGAGCAACTGATGGAACTTCGTCAGTATAGAGGCAATAATGATGTGACACAGAAGCAGTTGATTAATTTGCTTGATGAAGTAAGAATAGCATTTCCACCTCGTAAAAAGATAGTTATTACCGAGAGAAGGCTTAATAAATATTTTCCAAAGGATTTTTCTCAGACAAAGATAGAAGAAGTGATTATTGAACTTTTAAATGAGTGGAAGCAAGATCAGGAAGGAGAAACAGATGAGCGAAATCATTAAAATTGCTTCAAGTTATTTTTATAAATTACAGGCAAAACCAGTTTGCTTTTATCCGGATTCTAAAGGAATTAGTGACAGATGAAGCATTTTCCATCCTTGTCCAGACCAGCAAAAATCCTATATGGTTTGATGTTAGATTGAATAAGTATGTTTGGTAGAAATAAGGAGATTAAATAAAATGATAAGGTATATATTATTTATCTGATTAAGGGGAGGCCAATCCAAGTTAAGGATATTAAACTATAAACTTATGTTTTATTAAAATTCTATTTTAACTTAATGCATATTTATAATGTGTCATATATGAAACATTATAAATATGTTGTAATAACTTGTTTATAATATGAAATAGATACATATTAATAAACTACTTAGTAGTTACAGTTTGAGAAAAAGCGAGGTGAAAAAAATGACTAAGCTTGAAAAACTAAATAGTAAAACTGCTAATTCTTTAGTAGAACCTTGTGCAGTAATCACTTGGAAATGCACAGTAATTGTACGTGCCTAATTAATTAAAAAATGCAATCTATTCTGTAAGTTTACCTCTGCCATTCCACCATCAATATCCAAATAGAGGATGTTCAAATCGGGATAAAATTTCTTCAATCGTTTTTCAATCCCTTTGGCTACTATATGATTTGCTATA
>CAYOAJ010000078.1:0-6797 GCA_964401895.1 uncultured Herbinix sp. | reverse complement strand
ATTAAAAAATGCAATGACTTTCATAATTTTACACATGTGTAAGATATGGAGCATTGCATTTTTTAATATCTAAAAATTTATATAAAATTATTATGTGAGGAGAGGTAAATATGAAAGTTTTAAGTGATAGTACTTTTAACTATGTTGTTTTTAACAATATAGATGAGCATATTAATCAAGGATGGAAGATTCATATAAGTGCTTTTTATGATAATTATAAAGAAGTGTTAAGTATTATTAAGTGCTATTGTCAGAAGATAAATGTTAATTATAAATATATAAACAATCAACAAATGTTTTCGTATATATTATCAAAAAGATGTAGTAGAAAAGAATTAGGAAAGTTTATTACTATTTATAGTATAGATGAAAATATGACACGGCAAATATTGTTTGATTTGAAGATTAAATTGAAAGATCAACACGGGCCTATGATTTTAACTGATTATCATTTTTCATCGAACATTTATTACAGGTATGGTGCATTAAACAATCCTATTATAGAAAATGATATAGTATATATTGAAGATGGTTTAGGGAATAGATATAAAGATGGATACCCTCATTTTATAGGTAGTCCAAGTTTTATAAAGAATCCGTTTATTGTTCGAGAAAATGTTGATAGCAATGATGAAGGTGAAGAAGATATTGTATTTAATAATAGATATATATTTGAAGATATAATTCATCCTTGTAGTACAGGAAGTGTTTATTTGTTTTATGATAAAATTAGTAATAAAAAGGTTGTTTTAAAAGAGGCAAGGAAATGGACTGGAGATAGTGAAAAGCTTTCATCAGAAAATTATCTAAAGAATGAAGAAAAGATTTTAGTAAAACTAAAAGGACATAAATTTGTTCCACAAATAATTGATAGTTTTTACGAAGAAGAAAACTACTTTATAGTAACAGAGTATATTGATGGTGAAACAATCAGGAAATATTTAATAGACAATAAACTGACAGATTTATCCTGGGGTGTTTCAAGAGAAGAATTGAATCAATTTTATTTTAACTATGCTACTTTATTAAAAAAATTGCTATACATATTTGAAATGATGCATAATTTAGGATATCAAATAAATGATGTTTCTTTAGATAACTTTATGTTATTAGATAATGAAGTTATATTAGTAGATTTAGAAGATGTACAACCCTTAGAGGATGATACTTTATATCTTGTAAATAATTATGGTATTGATATAACGAAGGTGACTGATATGTCTAAAACAGAAGTGGATTATATTAAATTGGGCTATATGGCAATAGAAATGCTTAGTGACTCTACTAAGCTACAAAACAAAGATCAAACGAACACACTTGTAATGCAATATTTCACTTGTATATCAAAATTATATCGAATGCCTAATAACCTTTACAACCTTATTTTAAACCTGGTGAACTATGGGAAACAAAGCAATACTTCAATAGATAAGAAATCGCAAAAGTATTTGTCATTCTACAACGAAAAGTATTATAATCATATAGTAAGAAGAAATCAAATTATTGATTTAAACCTTAAAAGAGTAAATATAAGGTATAATGAATTATCTTTTTTGAACAGAATATTAACCAAAAGGATATTAGGTCTAGATTTAACCTCAGAAGACAAATTTATAATACAAATCAGTGAAGATGATGAATTAACTTTGAGAGGATCTTTGTGTAACATGTACGTAGAGACATCAAACAGTAATATAAATACAGATGAAATTGTTAGAAAAATAGATATAGATGGTAATTACCTTAATAAGAGTATAGGATTGCTTGATGGTGATTTAGGAAGAATATTATATTTAATTGAGTGTAGTAAAAACAAGCAAGAAGAAATAAAAGAATATTTAATAAAAATCATAAAATTAATTAAAACTAAAGGTTATTTATTGCCAATAAATAATAAAAATTACTCCCCACATTTCGCTAATGGTACTGCTGGATTTATATACGTTTTATTATGCTATAGAAAGAAATTTAAAGACAAATCATTAGATGTTTATAGTGAAAACGCATTAAATGCTATAATTAATCGATTGCCTCAAAATGGCAGTTTCTCAAATGGTGCTGCTGGTATAGGATTTGTTTTTTTAAAAGCATATGAGGTTTTTAAAAACACTTTATATTTAAATAATGCTATACTGTTAGAAAGGTATATTGATTCTTTATCATTAATAAAAGAAGATAATATTAGAATACTAGGGTCAAATGACAACTTGGAAGGATATGACTTTTTAACTGGACTTACGGGGATATATTTTTTTTATAATAATTTAATTAATAACTTACTTAATAATTAGATGAGGAGTTGTGGCAATTGGATATAAGTTATGGCCAAGTTTACAAATCTTTAAGAAAAAACAAAAATAAAACTTTAGAGGACGTAGCTAATGAGAACATATCAAAATCATTTCTATCAAAATTTGAAAGAGGGAAAAGCGATATTTCTTTTTCGAGAATGACGTATATATTAAAAGCTATTAATGTAAGTTTGAGTGAGTTTCAACATTTAATGGAAGAAGGTAAAGATCTTGATGATATTGAAACGTATTTAATTGAAATTTCTACATTTTATTATCTAAAAGATATTAAAGCTTTAAGAAAAAATGTTGATGAAGAGAAAAAGAAATATAAAATAACGGGTAAAGTTGAATATTTGCATAAATACATATTAGCTTTAGCATTTATATGTGATATAGAACAGAAAAAGCTTCCAGAAAAAGAAAATGAAATATTATCTAATTACCTTTTTGATATTGAATATTGGGGCAAATATGAGTTTGTTCTTTTGAGTAATACTATTTCTGTTATTAATTTGAATACAGCAACAATTCTAGCAGATGAACTAATTAAGAAAGACCATCTTTATGGAAGCACCAGTGATGATATGGAATTAAAATTATCTATAATTTTAAATCTTATAATGAATTGTTTAACAGAAGGTAAGGTGAAATTAGCTAAAAAGTATATAAATACAGTAGAGGAATATAACTTAGTGGATAAATTTATATATTATAAGATTGTCTTAAATGTATATAAAATATTAAGTAACACAAATAAGGAGAACTTATCAAATTCAAAAGAAGAAATTTCAAATATTTTAACCTTTTTAGATTATATAGGTTCAAGTGAATTATCTCCTATGATTGATGATATATCAAAAAAATATTTTTGTACACTATAGTGGAATTCTTATAAAATAGATAATTAACAATTTATAATACCTAATAAAGGGGATGAATTATTATGAAAAAAATTATTAATTATCTAAGAATAAAAAAATGGAGAACCTTGCAAATTATTATTTTATTATTTATAGTTTCACTATTACAAGTAGGCACATCTTATATTCAAGTTTTTTCTTTTAATAGATTAGTTAAGTTTGACTTTATAGGTTTTTTAAAGATTGAACTTATTAATTTGTTTCTTTGGATTATATTGCTGTTATTAAGCTATTTAACAAAAATGAAGAAAGAAAAATTAGTTACAAGTCTTTCGCTTATAATGCGCGAGAGATATAGCAGTTTAATTGCAAATCAGAGTTATGTAGATTATAAATCAAAAAAACCCGATGAATATGCATCGACAATTAATAATGATATAGAACTAATTGAAATGAATGGCTTTAAATCTTTTTTTGCATTAGTCGAAACAATATTTGTTATGGTCTTTTCTTTGATAGCATTAACGTTGTTTCATTATAGTTTATTTATTGTTACAATTGTTTTTACTGTGATACTAACATTTATACCCAATCTGTTTGCGAATAAATCGCAAAGAGCTATGGAGAGAAAGCTTGATGCGGACAAAAGTTTTTTAACTAAAAACCTAGATATATTAGAAGGATTTAATGTATTATTCTCGGCAAATAAAATGGGCTTGATCCCTAGAAGGATAAGGAAAAATAGTTTAGAGTTACAAGATGAGAAAATACGATACACAAAGGTAAGTGGAGGTATTAGTACTATTATTAATTTTATTAGTATATCTAGTCAAATGCTTCTATCGATATACACAGGTTTTTTAGTATATAAGGGTTTTGTTACATTAGGTGTTGTGGGATCTGTTGGAAGTATAGCAGGTAATGTATTTAATTCATTAACTGTTATTTCGAGTTATTTAATACAGATAAAATCAATAGAGAATATTTTTAAGAAAATCCCATCAGGTAATGTTTCAGTAAAAGAAGCAACTAATACATCAAAGTTTCTAGACTTAGACATTAACAATCTTTCTCTAAAATATAATGAAGAATATATTTTTAAGGATTTGTCTTTGCATATTAAAAAGGGAGGGAAATATGTTATTGTTGGAGAAAGTGGTTCTGGTAAAACAAGCTTGTTTAAAATAATATTAAAAAGAGTTCAAAATTATGAAGGATCGATTTACTTAAATCATAAAGATATAAGAAATTATGTTGATAGAGATATTTATAATATAATAAGCTATGGTGGACAAGATAAATATATATTTGATACTAGCTTAAAAAATAATTTAACCCTGTGGAGTAGTGTTAGTGATGAAGAGGTAAGTAAGGTTGTTGAATTATGTAACATCAAATATCTAAATTTAGAAAGTCCAGTTTCAAGTAGTGTTTTATCAGAAGGTGAAAAGCAAAGAATAGTTCTAGCAAGAACACTCATATTAAATAAAGACATAATATTTATTGATGAAGGTACTGCTAATCTTGACAAGGATAATGCAAAAGTTATTGAAAAAATGTTGCTTACTTTAAAGGATAAGACAGTTGTTATGATTAGTCATAATCTTTTTGAGGAGAACACTAAATACATAGACAAGATAATTGACATCTCAAAATATAACGTATAATTAGATGCTAGGATAATCCTATTGGTTAAAGTGTTAGCTCTATACTGTTTTAAATAGTGGAAAGCCTTGTAAGATGGGGCTTTCCTTTTTTTGGTGCGCCCAGCATGGGCGCAATCTGAAGGAAGGTGTAAGCAAATCTCTGGTCTGGCGAACAGTTTTCTGACAATAGTTATGGCTTTAGACCAAAATGTAGTGCACATGGTGCACTTAAACAATGCCAACAGAATATTGATGATGGATATATATGTGGTAGATATGGATTTAGAGAAGTTCTTTGATACAGTGTGTCAGAGCAAACTAATTGAAATACTATCACGCACCATCAAGGATGGCAGAGTAATCTCACTAATATACAAATATTTAAATGCAGGAGTAGTTGAAAACGGACTGTTTGCAAAGACAGAAGTAGGAGTTCCACAAGGTGGACCCCTTAGTCCGTTACTTGGAAACATAATGCTGAATGAGTTGGATAAGGAGTTAAAAAGCAGAGGACATAGATTTGTGCGGTATGCAGACGATTGCATGATTTTCTGTAAAAGTAAAAGAAGTGCAATCAGAACCCTAGAAAATATCATTCCATTCATTGAAGAGAAACTATTCTTGAAAGTCAATCGAGAGAAAACATCGGTTGCATATATTAGCAAAGTCAAATACCTTGAATATGGTTTTTATAGGTACAAAGGGAAATGTAGATTTAGGGTTCATCCTAAGTCCAAAGAAAAGATGAAAAGTCGAATTAAGGAATTAACATCAAGAAGTAATGGATGGGGAAATGAATACAGAGCCTTAAAACTTACACAATTTATTCGAGGATGGATAAATTACTTTAAGCTAGCTGATATGAAAGGATTACTAAGGGACATAGATGAATGGCTTAGACGAAGAATTCGAGCTATTTATTGGAAACAATGGAAAAGAGTCAGAACAAAATATAAGATATTTAGAGAATATAAATTACCTGAATGGAAAGTACATGAAATGGCAAACTGCCGAAAAGGAGTTTGGCGAGCATCAATAATGTTAAATAGTGTACTAACCAATAAAGAAATAGCCAGACGTGGATATATGACCATGTCTGACTATTATCTGAAAGCTTGTGAAAACTAAGGAACCGCCGTATACGGAACCGTACGTACGGTGGTGTGGGAGGTCGGTAGATAAAATAATTATCTACCTCCTACCCGATACTTAATCAGTATATAAGATAAGTATATTTGCAAAATATGAAGAAGAAATCTATATCATTCGTAAAGACATTAAAATGGATTATACTATTGTTATAATAGTAGTATTATAATAAAATGCACCCCTTGGCCTGCATTCAAAAACGAATGCAGGCCAAGGGGTGCAATAATGATTGAAAAAACTAATGAAATGAACAAAGAATTTAAGAAAAATGGCGGTGTTCTTAAAACATCAGAGCTAAATAATTTAGGAATCTCTAGTCGTCAAATAAATAGACTAATTGAAGATGGATCTATTTCAAGAATAAAACATGGATTTTATGAGTCTACAGAATATCCGCCTAAAGAAGAAGTGATTGTAGCAAGATTGTTTCCTGATGCAGTGATTTTTCTAGAAAGTGCTTTGATGTATTATGACTACACAGATAGAATACCTTCAGCTTGGCAAATAGCTGTTGATAGACATAGCAAAACCAGCCAATATAGAATTGAATATCCCCTAATAGAACCCTATTATCTAGAACCGAAATTTATTAATATTGGTGTAGATACAATCCAAGTAGATGGTGTAGATATTAGAATATATGAAAGAGAACGGACAATATGTGACACTCTTCGCTATGAAAAGAAATTAGAGGAAGAGGTATTTAGTAATTCATTAAAACGATATATAAAAGATCCAAATAAGAATATAAGAAGACTGTTTGAATATGCCGAAAAATTCAATATTACCAATAAAGTACAAACTTATGTGGGGGTGTGGTTATAATGGCAAATAAAGCTGCATCGGTT
>CAYOAJ010000077.1:0-8917 GCA_964401895.1 uncultured Herbinix sp. | reverse complement strand
GGGTGTATTCACCTATTGAGCAGGTGGCAGGAAGGGTTAAAACAATTTCTAGTATTCTAGAAAAGGCCCAAAGAAAGAACATTGATATTAGTTCCTTTGAAGAGGAGATAGATGATATTGCTGGTATTCGAATTATTTGCCAGTTTGTCGAAGATATCTACAAGGTTGTAGATATTATTAAAAAACGTTCCGACATGAAGATTAAAAGTGAAAAAAATTATATAGATAATATGAAGAAAAGTGGTTATCGCTCATATCATATTAATATTATTTATAATGTTGAAACCTTACATGGAACTAAGGAAATTCAAGTTGAAATACAAATTAGAACCTTAGCAATGAATTTTTGGGCAACAATTGAGCATTCATTGCAATATAAGTATAAGGAGAACATTCCTTCACATATTAGGGAAAGACTAACTTCTGCAGCAGATGCTATAATACAGCTTGATGATGAGATGAGCGTGGTTAGGGATGAGATTATGGATGCACAAAATTTATTTAATATTAAGGCAAATGTAGTCTCTGACATTCTAACTAATATACAAAACTTATATAAAGTAGCTAATAAATCTGATGTTATTAAACTTCAAGATGAATTTTTTCACATATATGAGAATGGTGACTTAATACAGTTAGAGGACTTTGGTAAGGAGTTAGATTTGATTTCTGCCCGCTACAAAGCACAAAGTTTAAATTAATTGTTTGACATAATATACTGGAGGAATAAAGTTTATGAACTTACCAATTGAGTTTGAGACTAGAATTAAAGAGCTACTTGGGAAAGAGTTTGATGACTATATTAAATCTTTTGATAGAGAAGCTTATAACGGCATAAGGATAAATACCCTTAAGATAAGTCCAGAGAAATTCGAGAGGGTAAGTCCCTTTCCTATAGAAAGAATTCCTTGGGTTAGCAATGGATATTATTATAAGGGAGAAAGTCAACCAGCAAAGCATCCATATTACTATGCAGGCCTTTACTATATTCAAGAACCAAGTGCTATGATTCCAGCTTCTTTACTCCCTATAGAGGCAGGGGATAAGGTCTTAGACCTTTGTGCCGCACCAGGGGGCAAAAGTACGGAATTAGGGGCAAGACTTCAAGGAGAAGGGCTACTAGTCTCTAATGATATAAGTAATTCCAGAGCAAAGGCTTTGCTTAAAAATATTGAACTCCATGGGATAAAGAATGCTCTTGTTCTTAGTGAGTCTCCTGACAAGTTGGAAAGGTATTATCCAGAATATTTTGATAAGATTTTAATTGATGCTCCTTGCTCCGGGGAAGGAATGTTTCGAAAAAATCCTTCTATGATGAAAGACTGGGAGGATAAAGGGGTTGGCCACTATGAAAATCTGCAAAAAGAAATAGTTTTTCACGGGGCTAAGATGTTAAAGCCAGGTGGATATATGCTGTATTCAACATGTACATTTTCTCCTGAAGAAAATGAAGGAGTAATATCTTATTTACTTGATGAATTTCCTGACTTATCTCTGGTAGACCCCCTTTTCCATGAAAACATTCATAATAAGTCTCGGCTTTCTTATGATGGATTTGAAAGGGGTAGGCCTGAATGGGCTGACGGAAGAGAAGAATTAAGTAAATGTGTTAGGTTATGGCCCCATAAAGTTAAGGGTGAAGGACATTTTATAGCCCTATTAAAGAAAGACAATAGGCAAGTCAGTAGTCATTCAGGAAAAGTTAATAGGAAGACTTCTAATGTTTCTCCATCCGAATTACTCAGTAAAGAAGCTCAAGACTTTTTAGCAGATGTTAAAATTAATGGACAAAGTATACTTAAATATAAGGATCAATTTGTTGGTCATAAAGATTTGATTTTATATGAACCCCAGGGGCTACCAGACCTTAGTGGTCTTAGGATTCTTCGCCAGGGTTTATTGTTAGGCCAGATAAAAAAGAAAAGATTTGAACCTTCACAAGCCTTAGCTAATGCCTTAAAGATAGATGAATACCATAATGTAATTAATCTTGATAGGTCAGATATGGACCTTATTAGATATTTAAAGGGTGAAGCTGTCCAACTTTCTGGCTCACAAGGAGATGGTTGGAATCTTATATGTGTTGATGGGTATCCTTTAGGATGGGGTAAAACCACAAGAGGGAATTTTAAAAACAAATATTATCCTGGTTGGAGATGGAGATAGATATGAGGTTAGATAAGTACCTATCTAATATGGGGATAGGGACAAGAAAGCAGGTAAAGAATTTAATCGACAAAAGCCGGGTTAGGGTAAATGATGATTTGGCTAAAAAGTCTAATATAAAGATCGATATAAACAAAGACAAGGTTTATTTCGATGATAAGCTGATTATCTATGAGGAGTTTTTATATTATATGCTTAACAAACCATCTGGTCTTGTTTCAGCTACAAGAGACTCTTCATATACGACAGTAATTGATTTAATTGATGAAGATTATGGTAAAAATTTATTTCCAGTTGGGAGATTAGATATAGATACTGAAGGCTTATTATTAATAAGCAATGATGGTCAATTAGCCCACAAGCTCCTCAGTCCTAAGAATAAGGTGGATAAAACCTATTATGCAAAAATTAATGGACTAGTAACTGAAGAAGACAAGTTGGCTTTTAAGCAGGGTCTTGATATAGGAGATGGATATATTACAATGCCTGCAATGTTAAATATATTGGCAGCTGATAAGATATCTGAGATTGAATTAACAATTCATGAGGGCAAGTTTCATCAGGTTAAAAGGATGTTTCAGGCTGTAGGGAAGGAAGTTATCTATCTAAAACGAATATCTATGGCTAGTTTGAAACTTGACCCAAGCTTAGGCTTAGGTCAATACCGGCGACTTACAGATAAGGAAGTTGAAGAACTTAGACAATTTTAGAATTCAAGAACAAAGGAGACTTTATGTTAAAAAATATTGAAGCAGTAATTTTCGATTTAGATGGTACCTTAGTGGATTCTATGTGGATGTGGAAGCAGATTGATATAGACTATCTGGCTAAATATAATATTGAATTCCCTAATGATTTACAAAAGGATATTGAAGGTTTTTCATTCACTGAAACTGCAGAGTATTTTAAGAAAAGATTTAACTTACCAGATACTATAGACAAGATAAAAAGTGATTGGAATGATATGACCAGGGATATATATGCTAATAAGGTCCCTATGAAGGAAGGGGTTATGGACTTTCTTAATTATCTAAAGTCAAAAAAGATTCCTATGGGAATAGCCACTAGTAACTCAAGGGAATTGGCTGAAATTGTACTTGATAAACATAATATAAAAGATTATTTTGATTCAATTAGAACCTCTTGCCAAGTAGATAAAGGGAAACCTTATCCTGATGTTTATCTACAGGTTGCCAAAGACCTACAAGTAGAAGCTGAAAAATGTTTGGTTTTTGAAGATGTTCCCCAAGGAATTATGGCTGGGAAGAATGCCAATATGAAGGTGTGCGCAGTCTACGATGAACACTCTAAGAAAGATACTGAGCAAAAAAAGAGATTAGCAGAATACTACATACATAGTATGAAAGAACTTTCAAAATACTTTGATTGATTTAATAGGATTATTAAGGAGAATGATGAATGAAGCAATTTACAGTTAAGGACAATGAAGCAGGTCAAAGATTTGATAAACTTCTTTATAAAATACTTAATAAGGCACCAAAGAGCTTCATATATAAAATGCTTCGAAAAAAGAATATTGTTTTAAATGGTAAAAAGGCCAAGGGGTCAGAGATCTTAGAAATTAATGATGAAATAAAGATCTTCTTCTCAGATGAAACCTTTAATAAATTTAGTGGAAAGGAAGATGCTACACTTGTAGAATGGGACTTGGACATAGTTTATGAGGATGAGCATATCCTCCTTGTGAACAAACCATTAGGTCTCTTATCTCAAAAAGCTCACAAGGAAGATATTTCTTTAGTTGAACACATTATATCTTATCTTATAGATACAGACCAGCTTAATGATGCAGAGCTTCAAACCTTTAAACCAGGGATTTGTAATAGGTTAGACCGTAATACTAGTGGGATTATTATTGGTGGGAAAACTCTTCTTGCTTTGCAAGAGGTTTCTAGTCTTATACAAGATAGAAAGCTGGATAAGTACTATATAACTATTGTTAAGGGTAAGCTTTCTAATAGGCAAAGGATAGAAGGCTATCTTAATAAGGATGCAAGCAAGAATAAGGTGGAAGTGATTGACCATGACAGGGAAGGCTATGACTATATCTGCACTGAATATGAACCCTTAGAATACACCGAAGACTATACCTTATTAGAAGTGAAACTTATAACAGGTAGGCCCCACCAGATAAGGGCTCATCTATCCAGTATAGGTCATCCTATAATAGGAGATTATAAATATGGAGATATTAATACTAATAATTATTTTAAGAAGAATTACAAGTTAAGTCATCAACTTCTCCATTCTAATCGTATAGTTTTTCCTATAATAGAAGATGAACTTTCTTATTTATCGGAAAAAGAATTTCAGGCTAGGGCACCAGGGATTTTTACTAATATATATAAAGATTTATTTTAATTACTTTGTAGACATTATTATATTAATTACATTTAGGAGGATATTATGGCTTTGTGGAATACAAGAGGACTTAGGGGTTCCCTATTAGAAGAGATGATTAATCTAACCAACTCTAAATATAGGGAGAAAAAACTGGCTTTAATTCAGAAAGTTCCCACTCCAATTACACCAATAGAAATTGACAAAGAACATCGTCATATTACTCTTGCTTATTTTGAACAGAAAAGTACAGTAGACTATATTGGTGCTGTACAAGGAATTCCTGTCTGCTTTGATACAAAGGAATGTTCAGTTGATACTTTTTCTATTAATAATATACACCAACATCAAATAGAATTCATGGAAGAATTTGAAGACCAATCAGGCATAGCCTTTATATTAATTTATTATAAAAAAAGAGATTTATATTATTATCTTACATTTAAAAAGTTATTAGAGTTTTGGAATAGGGCTCAAAATGGAGGAAGGAAGAGTTTTAGATTTGATGAATTAGACCCTACATATGAGATACCAGTAGTTAAAGGTGTCTGTGTCCACTATTTAGAAATTCTAAATAAAGATCTTGAAACTAGGTGTTGACACAATTAATTAAAAAGACTATAATAGAAAAAACGTTAGCAAGGTAGCGAATTATCACGTTACCTTGCTAAAGTATTATTGAAAGGTTTGTGTTAATATGAAGAAAAGTTTGTTACATACACCCGAAGGAGTTAGAGATATTTATAATTCTGAATGTAAGATAAAGGTAGACCTACAAAGAAGATTAAATGATTTATTACTTAACTACGGCTATCATAATATTCAAACCCCTAGTTTTGAATTTTTTGATATATTTAATCATGAAAGAGGGACTATTTCATCTAAGGATATGTATAAGTTTTTTGACCGAGAAGGAAATACCCTAGTCTTAAGGCCAGATATTACCCCATCTATAGCTAGATGCGTTGCAAAATATTACAAAGAAGAAACAATGCCCATAAGGCTTTGCTATATTGGTAACACCTTTAGAAACAGTACAAGTTATCAAGGTAAATTGAAGGAAGTTACCTATCTAGGTGCTGAATTAATTAATGATGACAGTATTGATGCCGACGCTGAGATGATTGCTTTAACCATAGATTGTCTCCTAAAGTCTGGACTAAAGGAATTTCAACTGGGGATTGGTCATGCAGATTTCTTCCCAGCATTAGTTGAGGAAGCTGGTTTAGAAAAAGATGATGCAGGAAAATTAAGAAATTTAATTGAAAACAAGAATACATTTGGAATAGAAGAGATGATTAAGTCCAAACAACTTAATCCTGAGGTAGAGAAAATTTTTCTTGAATTTCCTCAGCTTATTGGTTCTTTAGAGATGTTAGAATATATAAGAAGTATTAGCAATAATCCTAGGGCTCTTAAGCTTATTGATCGATTAGAGAAACTTAATGAAATTCTTAATAATTATGGTTTTTCTAAATATATATCCTTCGATCTTGGGATGGTTAGTGAATTAGATTACTATACAGGAGTAATTTTTAAAGTCTACACATATGGGACAGGTGAGGCAATAGCTACAGGGGGAAGATATGATAATTTAGTAAGTCAATTTGGCAAGAAAGCCCCGGCTATTGGTCTAGGTCTTGTTGTTGATCAACTTATGTTGGCGTTATCAAGACAAAAGCTTTTAGACAAGCCTATATCAGAGGGAACTTTGATTCTATATACAGATGAATACCGCAAAAAAGCTATTGACCTAGCTGAAAAGTTTAGAAAAGATGGTCTTAAGATAACTTTAATCTTAAGAGATGACAAATCTAGTCTAGATGATTATATAAGCTACTGTAATAGGATGTCTATTGGTGGTATCCTATATCTAGATAATGATAAAAATATTAAGATAATAGATGCATCAAGTGGTGATATTAAAGAAACTGATTATAAGCTTAGTTAATTATGAAAGGATTTGATCCTATGAGATATCTAACAATAGCACTGCCAAAAGGTAGATTAGCATTACAAACCATGGATTTATTTGAACAAATAGGGATATCTTGTGAAGAGATAAAAGATAAATCTATAAGAAAATTAATATTTGTCAATGATGAATTGAAATTGAAGTTTTTCTTAGCAAAAGCTACAGATGTCCCAACTTATGTTGAATATGGCGCTGCTGACATTGGAGTAGCAGGTAAAGACACTATCTTAGAAGAGGGTAGAAAGCTTTATGAGGTCCTTGACCTTGGTATAGGCAAATGCCGGATGTGTGTTGCTGGACATCCAGAATCAGCAGATCTATTAAAACATGGAGAATTGATTCGAGTAGCAACTAGTTTTCCCAATATAGCCAAGGATTATTTCTACAACAAAAAACATCAAACTGTAGAAATTATTAAGTTAAATGGTTCCATTGAACTAGCACCAATAGTAGGACTTTCAGAAGTAATTGTTGACATTGTTGAAACTGGTTCCACATTGAAGGAAAATGGCCTGGTTGTATTAGAGGAAGTTTGTGATATTTCCGCTAGAATGCTAGTTAACGAAGTTAGCATGAAGATGGAACAAGAACGGATTAATAAGATAATAAGGGATTTAAATGAAGTTATAAAGAAAAGAGAAAAGGAGGCTAGTCTGTGAAAATCATTGAGTTAAACGAAACAATTAAAAAAGACATTATGGATAACATGCTTAAAAGAAGTCCAGCTAATTACGAAAATTATGCTACAACAGTAGATGATATATTAACAAAGGTAAAGCAAGAAGGAGATAAGGCTGTTTTTGCCTTTACAAAGGAATTCGATAAGGCGGAGATTAATAAAGACAATATATTAGTGTCTGATAAAGAGATAGAAGAAGCTTATAGCCAGGTGGATGAAGCTCTTCTTTCTGTTATTAGAAAATCCGCTAAAAACATTGAAAAATATCATGTAAAACAAAAGCAAAATAGTTGGTTTGATGCCAATGAAGGAGGGGTTATTCTAGGGCAAAAGATAACGCCTATTGAATCTGTTGGTGTATATGTACCTGGTGGCAAGGCTGCCTACCCCTCATCTGTATTAATGAACATTATTCCCGCAAAGGTTGCAGGTGTTCCAAATATTATTATGACTACACCTCCTGATAAAGAGGGTAAGATTACTCCTGCAACTTTAGTTGCAGCCAATGAGGCAGGAATTAGTAAGATATATAAGGTTGGTGGTGCCCAGGCAATAGGAGCCCTTGCATATGGAACAGACTCCATTCCTAAGGTAGATAAGATAGTTGGACCTGGCAATATTTATGTAGCCTTGGCCAAGAAAGCCGTTTATGGCCATGTAAGTATTGATTCTATAGCAGGACCAAGTGAGATCTTGGTCTTAGCAGATGAGACTGCTAACCCTAGGTATGTTGCGGCCGATTTATTATCACAGGCAGAACATGATGAGCTAGCTTCATCTATTCTAGTTACAACTAGTAGGGACCTAGCAGAAAAGGTTTCTGACCAAATAGATAAGTTTCTGGATGTATTACCCAGAAGAGATATTATGGAGAAATCTCTTAAAGATTACGGCTACCTATTAGTTGCTAAGGATATGGATGAAGCTATTGAAATAACTAATGAAATAGCCTCTGAACATCTAGAAATTATGACTAAAGATCCATTTATGGTAATGACTAAGATAAAAAATGCTGGGGCTATATTTATTGGAGAATATTCTAGTGAACCTTTGGGGGATTATATGGCAGGACCAAATCATGTACTACCTACTAATGGAACTGCAAAGTTCTTTTCTCCCCTTAGTGTAGATGATTTTGTTAAAAAATCCTCCATTATATCTTATTCTAAGGAAGCTTTAGAGAAAGTTTATAAGGATGTTATTACATTTGCTGACTCGGAAGGACTATACGCACATGCCAATTCTATAGCTGTAAGGTTTGAAAACGAATAAAACTATTTGACATATTTTTATCACATTGTATAATCAACTTGTGGATATATTTAGTATTACTTTGCTTTTATAGATCTGGGAAGGGGATTTTATGAAAAGAGTTGCTAATATAAAACGTAAAACAAAAGAAACAGATATTAATCTAGAATTAAATATTGATGGTAGTGGAAAGGCTCAAATAGAAACAGGTATAGGTTTTTTCAATCACATGCTAGATAGTTTTTGTAAACATGGATTTTTTGACCTTGACTTACATGTAAAAGGGGACTTATATGTAGATTCCCATCACACTATTGAAGATACAGGAATTGTACTAGGACAAGCTATTAAGGAGGCTCTTGGCGACAAGGAAGGAATAAAAAGATTCGGTTCATTTATTCTTCCCATGGACGAAGCTCTAGTTCTTTGTGTTATTGATTTATCAGGGCGCCCTTATCTTTCTTATGAACTTAACATTCCATCAG